>CAXUJF010000016.1:2325-25839 GCA_964250865.1 uncultured Streptosporangiaceae bacterium | reverse complement strand
CCCCCCCCCCTCCCCCCCCCCCCCCCCCCCCCCCCGGCGGGGGGGGGCCCCCCCCCCCCCCCCGCGCTGGCACTGGTCGGCTCGTTCGAGTTGCTGGTCATGCTGATCCGCAACGGGCGTGGCACATGGGTGGGTGACCCGAGTTCAGATCTCCGTACCAGCCTGCGCCTCGCTTCTCAGCTTGCCTGCGCACCACCCGTCAAGTTAATGTTCACTAGAATAATGAGCCTGATAGATCCCGGAGAACGATCAGCAGGGAGCCTCCCGTGGAACCGGAGATTCGCGTCGAGGGTGCGGGGCCAACGCGGCGTCTCATCCTCAACCGGCCTGCGCGGCATAACGCGCAGACTCCCAGGCTCTGGGCCCAGCTGGCGGCCGCGGGTCACGCTCTGGCGGCCGACCCGGACGTTCGCTGCGTCGTGATCAGCGGCGAGGGCAAGTCCTTCAGCTCAGGTATCGACCTGGACGAGATGCGCAACCCCACCGGGTTCATCCGGGCCCTGGCGGCACACCCCAGCGGGGATCCTGACCCCATGCTGCCGGCCATCGCCACGGCCCAGGAAGCGTTCCGGTGGATACCGCAGGCACCGTTCCTGGTGGTGGCCGCCGTGACCGGGGTGGCCCTGGGCGCAGGATGCCAACTCGCCCTGGCATGCGATATCCGGATCGTGGCGGACGACGCGCGACTCGGGTTGCGGGAGGTGCAGTACGGTCTTATCCCGGACATGGGCGCCACGAGTTCGCTGCCGCGCCTGGTCGGCCGGGAGCGGGCCCTGGACCTCATTCTGACCGGCCGAGAGTTCACCGGCGCAGAAGCGGCCGCGATGGGGCTGGCCCTACGGGCCTGCCCGGAGAATAAGGTGGCGGCCGTGGCCGGCGAGTACGCGGCAGCAATAGCTCGGGTGCCACGATCGGGAGTGGCGTACGTGAAGGCCGCGGTGGATGAGCCCAACCCAGACCGGAGCCTGCGGCTGGCCGGTCTCGGGCAAGCGGCTTGCATCCGGCAGGCACCGATGGCGGGATGACAGTGGCGCGAGCGATGGCCGGCGGATCCGGCACCAGGCCGAAGTCGGAGGCGCGGGCCCGCGAACTGGCACTGGCCGCGGCGGAGCAGTTCTACCGGCTCGGCTTTTATCACGTGACGCTGGCTGAGGTTGCCGCCGCCGTCGGCGTCACCGCCCCGGCGGTGTACCGGCACTACCGGAACAAGCAGGCGTTGCTGGCCGGCGCCATTATCAGCGGTATCGATGTGGCTGACGCCGCGATGGACGCGGCTGAAGGCCGGTCGCTGGACGAACTGGCCGATCTACTGGCCGAAGCCGCATTGTCCCGGCGGGATGTGTGGGTATTGCTGCAACGCGAGTTGCGGCATCTCGACGGCGATGCGCGGACCGCGGTGCTGACCCGGTTCCGCAGGATGGTCGCCCGGTTCACCGGCTGGGTGGCCGCGGAGCGACCTGCGGTTACCAGTGACGAGCTTGCCTTGCTGGTGACCGCGGCACTGGCCGTGCTGGCTAGCCCCTCGGTCAACCGGGTCACGCTGGCGAGGACGGACTATCAGCGGCTGCTCGGTTCCGCAGCCGCAGTTGCGTGCCGCGCGACTCTGCCGTCCGCCGCCGGGTCAGCGACACCCCGGCCGGAAGCCGTGCCGGATGCTTCCCAGGTGCGTGGTGAGCAGTTGCTGGATGCCGCGATCCGGCTGTTCCATCAGCGCGGCTATTCCGCAGTCAGCCTGGATGACATCGGCGCCGAGGCGGGTATGGCTGGCCCCAGCATCTACTACCACTACGCCACCAAAGCCGATCTGCTGGTGACCGCGTTCAGCCGGGCGGCGGACCGGCTGTCTGCGACCCGACCCGGGACCTCGGGGACCCTGGATGACTTGGTCCGGCACTACGCCGAGTTCGCGGTACAGGAGCGTGAGCTGTTCGACGTGTATGTGCTGGAGTCGATCAACCTGCCACCCGAAGCCGGCCGGCGTATCTCCTCCGCGCTGCGTGCTGAGGTGAACGAATGGGTCGCTGCGCTGCGCCGGGAGCGACCAGCTCTCAGCGAGCCGCAATGCCGCGTGCTGGTCCACGCGGCCCGTGCGGTGGTGCAGGACGTCGTCCGTATCGGCCAGCTGCACGCGCGGCCGGAAATTTCCGCAGAGATCCAGGCGCTCGCGCACGCGGTACTCGCCACCGACGTTCGGGCTTCCCAGGGCAGGACGGTGCGGATCGGATGACCGCTCCGCCGGATGGGCAGATTGTCAGCGGGACCAGGCAGCTTGAGGCGTGGCGGGCCCGCGTCATGCCGCCCGTCGAGCAGCTGGCCAGCGATCTTTGGTCCATCCCGGTGCCCATCCCGGACAACCCCCTGCGTTACGTGTCGTCCTACGCCTTCGCCAGCGAGGACGGCCTGGTGCTGCTGGACTCGGGATGGGACAGCGAGGTGTCGTGGCAGGCGCTGTGCTCGGGCCTGCGGTCGTTCGGAGCCGGCCCGGCTGATGTCCGGGGCGTACTGGTGAGCCACCTGCACCTCGACCACGCCGGCCTGGGCGGCCGGCTTCGCGCCACGTCTGGCGCCTGGATCGCCATGCACCCGGCTGACCACGCGGTGATCGCGCGGCCCGACCATCGCGACGCCAGGGCGGCGGTGGCGCAAGAGGTGGCGTTTCTCAGCAGGCTCGGAGCACCGGCCGCGGAGGCCGCTGAGGCGGTGGGACCGGTCGAGGCTTACGCGGCCTTTACTTCAATCGCGCTGCCGGACCGGAACCTGTCCGATGGTGAGCTGGCCGATGTGCCGGGCTGGCGGCTGCGGGCGGTGCATACGCCCGGCCACACGCCAGGCCATCTGTGCTTCGTGGACGAGCGGTCACGCCAGCTGTTCGCCGGCGATCACGTGCTGCCCCGGATCACGCCCAATATCTCGGTCATGTGGGCGGATCCGGTCAGCCCGCTGGATGACTACCTGAGGTCGCTGGCCAGGGTGCGTGATCTGGACGTGGACGAGATCCTGCCCGCACACGAGTGGCGGTTCCGCGGCCTGGCCGAACGGGTGGATGCCATTGCCGCCCATCACGAGCACCGCCTCGCGGAGCTCCTCGCCGCGATCACCCGGCAGCCGGGCTCCACCCCCTGGCACCTGGCGAGTCAGCTGACCTGGTCACGGCCATGGGATCAGTACGGCGGCCGCATGCGCATTTCCGCGGTCACCGAGACGGCGGCCCACGTGTACCAGCTCCTCCAGCGGGGCCTGGTCATGGCCGGCGGCGGTTCCGTCCCCGCCTACCGGCCAGCGGGTTAGCCCGGCCAGGTTCACCGCGTTGCCGCGATCAGGCCGGGACAGCCCGATCATGGCCACCCGGTCCAGGACCCCGGGGGTTATCACGCAATCAGGGTCAGCCGGAGGAGCCGTCACAGGCCCAGATCCCGGCCGATGATCTCTTTCATGATCTCGGTCGTGCCCCCGTAGATCGTCTGGACCCGGGCGTCGGCGAACGCGCGGCAGACTGCATACTCCCGCATGTACCCGTAGCCGCCGTGCAGCTGCAGGCACCGGTCGGCTACCCGGACCTGCAGCTCCGAGCACCAGTACTTTGCCTTGGCGGCGCGGATGGCGGTGAGCTCCTTGCGGACGTGCAACGCGACGCATTGATCCACGAACACGCGCGCGATGTCGACCTCGGTATGCAGCTCGGCCAGCAGGAACTTGCTGTGCTGGAAACTGCCCACCGGCTGGCCGAACGCCTTCCTGCTGGTGACGTACTCCATCGTGCGTTCCAGCACGCCTTCGGCCGCTGACACCGCGGTGACCGCCAGGGACAGCCGCTCCTGGGGAAGGTTCCGGACCAGGCTGAAGAACCCGTCGCCTTCTTCCCCAAGCCGGTTGGCCACGGGGACCCGCACGTCGCTGAAGTACAGCTCGCTGGTGTCCTGACCGTGCAGGCCCAGCTTGTCGAGGTTCCGGCCCCGCTCGAAGCCCGGCATGCCCCGCTCGACGACTAGCAGCGTCAGACCCCGGTGCCGGTCCTGCGACGTTCTCGCAGCCACGACGACGAGATCTGCGTTCTGGCCGTTGGAGATGAAAGTCTTCGCCCCGTTCAGGACGTACTCATCGCCGTCGCGGACCGCCCGGGTGGCGATCCCGGACAGGTCGCTGCCCGCTCCGGGCTCGGTCATCGCGACGGCCCCGACCAGCTCTCCAGACGTCAGGCCGGGCAGCCAGCGCTGCTTCTGCTCGGCGGTGGTCAGGTCCAGCAGGTAGGGACCCACCACGTCGTTCTGCAGCGCCAGCGACAGGCCGGCCGAGGCGTATCCGGTCCGGCCGAACTCCTCGTTGACGATCGCGCTGAACCGCCAGTCATCCAGGCCAGGGCCGCCGTACTCCTCAGCAGTCGCCTGCATGAGCAGCCCGGCATCGCCGGCCCGGCGGAACAGGGACCGGTCCACGATCCCCTGTTCCTCCCATTGCGCGTCGTAGGGTGCGACCTCGGCCTTGATGAAGGACTGGACCGTGCCGCGGAACAGCTCGTGGTCCTCGCCGTAGACGCTGCGGGGGGCCTGATCAGGCATTTTCGCCTCCGGGCAGGAACAGGTCGATTTTCAGCTGTGACTCTTCCGCGTCGCCGTAGCGGTACGCGGTCAGGTCGGTGATACCCGCCGAGCACAGGACATCCTCGTCGATGAAGCACTGGCCAGTGACCTCGCCGGCATCGCGGGACAGGATCAGGTACGCGGCGTCGGCCATGATCTCCGGCTTGCGGGACACGGCCATCGCCGCGTCTCCTCCGACCAGGTTCTGCACCGCGGCGGTGGCGATCATCGTCTGCGGCCACAGGCAGTTCGCGGCCAGCGGGCGTGGGTGATCCTGCGCCGCCAGGCCGAGCGTCAGCATGGTCATCGCGTACTTGCTGACCGTGTAGGGCGCATGGGCGCCCAGCCAGTGCGGGTCAAGGTTGACCGGCGGCGACAAGGTGAGCACATGCGGGTTCGGCGAGCGGTGCAGATGCGGCAGCGCGGCGCTGGTCATCAGGAACGTGCCCCTCACGTTGATCTCGAGCATGAGGTCATACCGCTTGGGCGGCAATTGGCCGATGGGGGTGAGCGCGATGGCGGAGGCGTTGTTGACCAGGATGTCGATGCCGCCGAAATGGGAGACCGCCTGCTCGACGGCCCGGGTGACGTCGTCCTCGCGGCGGACGTCGCCGACCACGGCCAGACCCTTGCCTCCGGCCGCCTCGATCTCCGCGACGGCCGTGTAAACGGTGCCGGGCAGCTTCGGGTTCGGGATGTCGGTCTTGGCCAGCAGGACGACGTTCGCGCCGTCACGGGCCGCACGGGTGGCGATGGCCAGGCCGATGCCGCGGCTGCCTCCCGACATCAGGATCGTGCGTCCGGCGAGCGATTGCCTGGTACCGCCGGTGCTGATGCTGGACGCGGCCGTCACCGGTACGTCTCCCCGTTCTGGGCTTTGGCGACCAGCGAGGCAGGCGGGGTGAACCGCTCGCCGTACGTACTGGCCAGCTCGTGTGCGCGGGCGGCGAACCCGGCCGGGCCGCCGGTGTACTGGTTGACGTACTGGAGAACACCCCCGGTCCAGACGGGGAAGCCGATGCCCAGGATGGAGCCGACGTTGGCGTCCGCCACCGACCGGAGCACTCCCGAGTCCAGGCTGCGGATCGCCTCGAGGGCTTCGGCGAACAGCATCCGTTCCTGCATGTCGGCCAGCGGGATCGTAGTGGTGCTCCCGCCGAAGGCGTCCCGGAGCCCCGGCCAAAGGCCGGCCCGGCGGCCATCGGGGTAGTCGTAGAAACCCGCCCCAGCCGCCCGGCCGGGGCGCCCGAACTCGTCGATCATGCGATCCACCACGATCCAGGCCGGATGGGCAGGCACCTGGCCACCGGAAGCCTGGAGTCCCGCCGTCGTCTCTTCGCGGATCTTGCGCAGCAGGGTCAGGGTCAGCTCGTCGACCAGCGCGAGCGCGCCGACCGGGTAGCCAGCCTGCGCAGCGGCCTGTTCCACTGACGCGGCCGGGACTCCTTCGCCGACCAGGGCGATGGCCTCGTGGACGAATTCCAGGATGACCCGGCTGGTGAAGAAACGCCGGCCGTCGTTGACGACGATGGGGGTCTTGCCGATCTGCTGGGCCACGTCGACCGCCTTGGCGATCGTGGCGTCGCTGGTTTTCTGGCCGGCGACGATCTCGAGCAGGGCCATCTTGTCCACCGGGGAAAAGAAGTGCAGTCCGAGGAACTGATCCGGCGCCGGCAGTGACTCGGCGAGGCCGGTGATGGGGAGGGTGGAGGTGTTCGACGCGACGATCGCGCCGGGTGCCAGGTAGGGCAGGGTCTCGGCGATGACCTTCTGCTTGAGGTCCGGGTCCTCGAAAACGGCCTCGATGAGCAGGTCGGCGCCATCGGCGTCAGCCGGGTCGGCGGTGGCCGTGATGCGGCCCAGGAGGGCGTCACGGCCGCCGGGGGTGGTGCGGCCCGCCGTCACGGCCTGGTCGAGGATTTTCTGGCTGTACGCCTTGCCCCGTTCGGCGGCCTCGAGGGTGACGTCCTTGAGGACCACGTCCAGCCCGGCCTTCGCGCTGACGTAGGCGATGCCCGCGCCCATCATGCCGGCGCCCAGGACGACGGCCTTCGCAGCCCGGTGCGGAGCGTAGCCCCCGGGCCGGCTGGCACCGCGGTTGATGGCGCGGGTGTCGAAGAACATGGCCTGGATGATGTTGGCTGAGATCTGCCCGCAGATGAGGTCCGCGCAGTACCGGGATTCAATGATCTGGGCGTTCCCGAAGTCCACCTGGGCACCCTCAACTGCCGCAGCGAGCAGGCTGCGGGCCGCGGGATTGGGCGAGCCGTGCGACTGCTTGCGCAGCACCGCCGGCAGCGCGGGCAGGACGGCCGCCAGCGCGCGGGAGGACGGTGTCCCGCCCGGCATGGCGTAGCCGGGGCGGTCCCATGGCTGGGTCGCGCCGGCGTGGGCGCGGATCCAGTCCCGCGCCGCCGGCAGCAGCGCGGCTGGGCCGTCCACCAGCTCATCCACCAGGCCCTGGTCCAGCGCCCGCTGCGGCCGGAACCTCGTCCCAGTCAGCAGGATGTCCTTCAACGCGGCCTGGAGACCGAACATGCGCACGGTCCTGACCGTGCCGCCGCCTCCGGGCAGCAGGCCCAGGGTGACCTCGGGCAGGCCGACCGTCACCGACGGGGCGTTGACGGCGATCCGGTGATGGCAGGCCAGCGCGATCTCGTAACCACCGCCCAACGCGGCACCGTTGATCGCGGCGACAACCGGGACGCCCAGGGTTTCGAGCCGGCGCAGAGCGTCCTTGGTCCGGTCCAGCATGGCCCGGATGGCGGGCGCGTCGTCCGGAGTGGCCTTCATCATCAGGCCCAGGTCCCCCCCGGCGAAGAACGTCTTCTTCGCCGAGGTGACGATGACGCCGGTCAGGGCATCGCGTTGGGCGTAGAGGTGCTCGACGAGGATCGGCAGTTGCGTAATGAACTTCTCGTTCATCGTGTTGGCTGACTGCTCGGGGTCGTCCATGGTGACCGTGACGATGCCGCTGGCGTCCTGGTCCCAGCGGAGCATGTCGTGCTCGAAAGTGGCCGTCATCGTGGGGTGATCTCCAGATGGTGAGGGTGCCGTGGTCACAGGCGCTCGATGAGGGTGGCTACACCCATGCCGCCGCCGATGCACAAGGTGATGACCCCGCGGCGCGCCTGGCGGCGCTCCAGCTCGTCCAGCACTGTGCCGAACAGCATGGCGCCGGTCGCACCCAGCGGGTGCCCCATGGCGATCGCCCCGCCGTTGACGTTGACCTTCTCGTCCGGTACGCCCAGCTCCCTGGCGAACTTGAGCGGCACGGCGGCGAAGGCCTCGTTGACCTCGAAGAGGTCGATGTCATCCACGGTCAGGCCCGCACGGTCGAGCAGCTTGCGGGTCGCGGGAATGGGGCCGGTGAGCATAATCGTCGAATCGGCACCGGAGGTGGCGGTGGCCACCACACGGCCACGAGGCGCGAGCCCGAAGGTGTGCCCGATGCTCTGGTCACCGATCAGCACCAGGGCCGCGCCGTCCACGATGCCCGAGGAGTTCCCGGCGTGGTGGACATGATCGATGCGCTCGACCCAGTGATAACGCTGCAGGGCCACCGCGTCGAATCCGCCATGCTCACCGACGGCGGCGAACGACGGGCGCAGCGCCGCCAGCGAGGCAACTGAGGTGTCCGGGCGCATGTGCTCGTCATGGTCAAGGACGGTGATGCCGTTGCGGTCACGGACCGGCACGATCGACTTTGCGAAATACCCGCCGGACCACGCGGCGGCGGCGCGCTGCTGGGACCGCGCGGCGTAGGCGTCTACGGTGTCGCGGCTGAACCCCTCGATGGTCGCGATCAGGTCGGCGCTCACCCCTTGCGGGATGAACGAGGTGGCGAAATTCGTCTCCGGATCGTTCATCCACGCTCCGCCGTCTGAGCCAAGCGGGATCCGCGACATGGACTCCACTCCCCCGGCGATGACCAGGTTCTCCCAGCCCGAGCGCACCTTCTGCGCCGCCGTGTTCACCGCCTCCAGGCCAGAGCCGCAGAAGCGGTTCAGCTGAAGCCCTCCTACCGTGTCAGGCAGGCCGGCGGCCATCGCGGCGGTCCGGGGCAGGACCGACCCCTGATCCCCCACCGGGGAGACGATCCCCAGGACCAGGTCGTCCACCGCGGCCGGGTCGAGCCCAGGGTGGCGGGCTCGCAGTTCATCGATCAGCCCGACCACGAGTGACACCGGCTTGATCGTGTGCAACGACCCGTTGCTCTTGCCGCGGCCGCGTGGTGTCCGGATCGCTTCGTAGATCAGGGCCTCGGACGGGGATGTGGGTTCCGGCATCTTCCTGCGCCTCCTTCGCCGCACGCGAGCCGATCGCCCGCGACCATGGTCAGGATGCTACCTAGTTAATATTCACTAGACAAGGATGGCGATTGCGGTTTCTCGCCCGGCGGTGCGCAATCCGGGCCAGCTGCGGACTTCGGCCCGCACTGGCGGAATGATGGATGCGTGACTTCCAGCATGCCGGTGGCCCGCAATCCACTGGGTACCTTGCGGCCGAGCAGCGCCCAGGCTCTCCTGCTCGTGGTGATCGGCGAGTTCGTCTGGCCCGCTGGGCAGCCTGCCTGGTCCGCCACGCTGCTGACGGCACTGTCTGAGTTCGGCATCGAACCCAACGCGACCCGCAAGGCGCTGCAGCGGACTGCTGCCACCGGCATCATGACGTCCGGGCGGCAGGGGAACCGCGTGCGGTGGAGCGTTGCACCGCGCGGCGATCGCATCCTGTCCGCAGGATGGGAACGGACCTACGGCTGGCACACTCGCGATACGGAGTGGGACGGGCGGTGGCTGGTGCTGTCGGTTACGGTCCCGGAGAGCCAGCGAAAGCTCCGGCATCACCTGCAGAACCGCCTGGTGTGGGCCGGGCTCGGCTCCCCGACGCCCGGCGAGTGGCTGACCCCGCATTGGGAGCGCGCCGAGCAGGTGGCGGGAATCGTACGGGAGCTGCAGCTGGAGAGCCAGGCGCACTCGCTGGTCGGTGAGCTCGGTCCGCTCGGTGATCCGCTGCGGCTCGTAGCGGCGGCGTGGGACCTCGACGAATTGCGCGGCGACTACGAGCGCTTCCTGGAGACATATGCGCGCCTGGAGCCGCAGACGGACAGCGAGTATTTCCGGGCCCGCGTGCAGCTCGTGCAGGACTGGCGGCGGTTCCCCTACCTCGATCCGGATCTGCCGGCCGTCTTCCTGCCGGGATCGTGGCCCGGGCCTGAGGCGTCGAGGCTGTTCACCGAGCGCTACGACGCCTGGAAGGAGGCATCCGCTCGTTACTGGACGTCCGCGGTCTCGGCTGGCTGACGTGCCACCGTCTGCCGGAGCACGTATTTCTTGATCTTTCCCGACGGCGTGCGGGGCATGGCGTCCACGATGTCGAGCCGTTCGGGCCAGAACTGCCGGGCCAGGCCCGCCTTTTCCAGGAACTTCTTCAGGTCCTCGAGAGTCGGCGCGGTGCCGTCCGGGACGACGACGGCGCAGCCGCGTTCGCCGAGCCGGTCGTCCGGGTAGGCCACGATGGCCACGTCGCGGACCTGGTCGTGCTGGGCCAGGATGTTCTCGACCTCGACGACGGGAACGTTCTGGCCGCCGCGGACGATGATGTCCTTGCTGCGGCCGGTGATGCGGATCCCGCCGTCCGGTGTCCGCAAGCCCAGATCCCCGGTCTCGAACCAGCCGTCCGGGGTTTCCGCGTCTATGGTCAGCTGCGGCTGGTCGCAGTAGCCGACGATGATGCTCGGCCCGCGCGCCTGCAGCCGGCCCTCCTGGCCATCGGGTAGCAGCGCGAGTTCCTCGTCGACGATGCGCAGCTCCATATGAGTGACGGGCAGGCCGTCACTGGAGGCGAGGATCTCAAGCGGCGAACCCAGCCGGTGGATCGAGCAGATGCCGATCTCGGTCATCCCCCACAGCGATACGAGGTCGACGCCGAGATGCTCTTGCATGGCGATGGCGGCCTGAGGCGGGATCGGAGCACCCCCGCAGACGAAGGCGCGCAAGCTCGACAAGGCCCGCTGAGCGGTTTTCTGCGCGGCGACCATATCCATGGCGAATGGGGTGGCCGACACGGTCCAGGTGATGTTCTCCAGGTCGATGATGTCGATGAGCTGCCTCGCGTCCCACACATCCTGGTAAACAACCTTCTGCCCCATCGCGAGCGGCATGTACGTGCCCCAGAAGAAACCGGTCAGGTGGCCCACCGTCGATGCCATGAAGCAGGTGTCCGCTGCCGTCAGGCCGATGGCCTCCGGCAGAGGACGCCCGGCGGACCAGGCCGTGTTGTGGGTGTGCAGCGCCGCCTTCGGAGTACCAGTGGTGCCGGAGGTGAACATGAGGAAGGCCGGATCGTCCGCGCCCGGCCTCAGCCGGTCCAGTTCCTGCGTGAGGCCGGGGCGCAGCTCGTGCAGGGGCGCAACGAAGGCCTGCTCGAACCCGAGCACCTCGGCGTCGTCCGGCGCGCCGTCCACGACCACGATGTGCTCCAGGTCCGGCAGCGTGGCCTTGAGGGAGACCGCCATGTCCCGGTAAGAGAACTTCCCGGAGCTCGCCGGCACGACGTAAACCTTCGACCGGGCGTGCCGGAGCATGAACGATAGTTCGTGCTCGCGGTAGATGGGGGGTACCGGGTTGGGGACCGCTCCGGCCCGCATGGCCCCGAACACCAGGGCAGGGAACTCCCACGAGTTCGGCAGCTGAATGGTCACGACGTCGCCCGGCCGGACGCCGAGGGACCGGAACGCTCCCGCGAAACGGTCGATCAGCGCGCCGAGCTGGCCGTAGGTGATCGTGGCGGGCAGCGGCCGCCCCTGGCGGTAGGAGACGACGGCGGCCTTGTCCGGATGCCGCCGCACGGCCGCGAGCAGCTCATCGAGCCCGGTGACGTCCCGCCACCAGCCGAGCCGGTGATACCGCTCCCTGTCGGCTGGGCTTACCGGCCGCCGCCACTCCGTCGTGGGCTGGGTCATCGGGTCCTCCGATCGCCAAGGCCAAGCAATTAGCCATTTGCTCGTTGTCACGCAGAAGATCTGTCCAATATTATTGGGCTGATCGAGCCGGCTCGGCAAGTGCGGACGTAGAGGAGTCGCCATGGCCCTGGATGTGGCAGTAACCGGCATGGGCGTGGTGTCGCCTCTAGGCTGCACCCCCGCGAACCTGGTGGACCGCCTGATCGCCGACGATCTCGGTATCCGGGAGACGCCGTGGACCGCCGACGACCCGGACCGGTTCGAATTCTGGGCGCCCGTCGAGGATTTCGAGCCGCCGGACTGGATGGCCGGCAAACTCGACGGCATCGACCCGTTTGCCCGGCACGCCGGCGGCGCGGTGACGTCCGCGCTGTCCGACGCAGGCCTCGACAGCCTCGACCCACTGCGCACCGGCATCGTCGTAGGCAGCGCGAAGACCGGCACGCAGACCCTTGAGCGGGCCCAGTTCGACGTCGACCGGCTGGGCCGCGCGGCGGCGGCGCCCAAGCTGATGATCATGGTGTGGCCGAACATGGCCGCGGCCCAGATCGCCATTCAGTGGCAGATCCACGGGCCCTGCCTGACCCTGAGCACCGCCTGTGCGTCCTCCCTGGACGCGATCGGCACTGCTGCCCGGATGATCGCATCCGGGCAGGTCGACGTCGCGCTGGCTGGCGGGACAGAGGGCGGCCTGGCGCACGGGGTAGGCGACGACGGGTTCGTGCCGGCCAGTGCGTATTCGCGGTACCGCTACGGTATGGGGGCCGCCGTGGCCGATCCGCGCCGGGCCTGCCTGCCGTTCGACGTCGACCGGGCCGGGATGGTCATGGGCGAGGGCTCGGGCATGTTCGTCCTTGAATCTGCCGAGCACGCATTGCGGCGCGGCGCGCGCGTGCACGCCTGGGTGCAGGGCTGGGGTACCTCCTGCGAGGCTTATCATCCCTCCACCCCGAATCCGTCGGGCCAGTGGGAACGGCTGGCCATGGAACTGGCCGCAGGCGAGGCCGGGGTACAGCCCGGCCAGATCGACGCCCTGGCCGCGCACGCCACCGGGACCCCCAAAGGGGACACCGCCGAGATCGCGGCGATCAACACGTTTTTCGCGCACGCCGATCCTGCGGTCATGTCGCTCAAGGGCACGCTCGGCCATCCGGCCGGGGCGGCGGGCGCGCTGGCCCTGGCCGCCGCGGTCGAGGGCATGCATCGCGGCCTGGTCCCGCACACGGGCGGCACCACGAACCCGGAGCCGGGCATCGACTTCGACCTGGTCCTCGGGCAGCCACGCAAGCGGGATGTCTCCTGGATCCAGGCCAACGCCTTTGGTTTCGGCGGGCAGAACGCCTCGCTCGTGGTGAGCGCCGAGCGGCAGCGATAACCTCATAGCCGATTGGTTCTAGTCACCATTCACTTTTTGCACTACGCTCATCCCGTCAGCGAGGACAGGGAGCAGCCGATGGCTGAGAATGCGATCACGGCGGAGCAATCGGACGGGGTCGGGACGATCGTCTTCAACCGGCCAGAACGCCGGAATGCCCTGAGTCTGGAGCTTTTTGCCGCCTTCGGCGATTACCTGGACCAGTGGCGGCGGGACGACCACGTGGCCGCGCTGGTCGTCACCGGCGGTGAGGAGATGTTCTGCGCCGGCCTGGACCTGGATTTCCAGTCGGGATTCACTCCGGAGACCCGAGCGGAGTATGCCGAGGCGTGCCTGCGGGTGTACGGGACCCTCCTGGATTACCCCAAACCGACGATCGCGGCGTGCGCGGGGCCGACGCTGGGCGGCGGATGCGACATCGCCGTGTTCTGCGACATCCGTGTCGGCGCCGAGAACGGCATCTTCGGCTTTCCGCAGGTCAAGTTCGGCCTTACCCCCTACTTCTCGCCGCTGTGGAAGATCGTCGGGCTCAGCCAGGCCAAGCTGCTGACGCTCAGCGGTGACCGGATCGACGCCGCCGAGGCCCTGCGCATCGGCCTGATCGACCGTCTCGTCAGCACGGGACAGGTGGTCACGGAAGCGACCCGCCTGGCCCGCAGCATCGCCGGGACGACCACCAAGACGGCGATGTTCAACAAGGAGATGATGCTGCGCTCCCCGGCCATGGATCCCATCTCGGCGCTGTCGTTCGAGACCATGGCCTACCGGGAGATCATCTGGCATCCCGACGTGGTCGAGCGGGTATCGACGGCATTCTCCCGGGTGCGGAGCCGTTCGTGAGCTCGGCCGATGCGGCGTTCCTGCGGGACTTCGCCGACCGCTGGCTGACCGCGTGGAACAGCCACGACACCGACACGGTCCTCGCGCTGCTGCACCCCGATGTGCGCTGGGACGAGACGGTCTTCTGGCCGCATCCGCTGCACGGCCGGGAAGCGGTGCGCGCTTATGTCGACGCCATCTGGCGGGCGATGCCCGGCTATGCGGTATCTGAGGTCCAGCTGTTCACCGCCGCCGAAGACGGCCGGGCGCTTGTGCTGTTCCGCCAGCGTGGCGCCGCACCGTCCGCCCTCGGCACGCAGCAGCGCTTCGACGTACAGGGCTGCGACATCTTCCTGGGTTTCCGTGACGGGCTGCTGTTCCACTACACGGCGGCCTTCGAGATCGTCGACATGCTCCGGCAGATCGGCGCCCTCCCGCCCCGTGGCGACCGCAAAGGCGGCGCCTACCTGCTGTCGCTGCTCGAGCATGAGCCGACAAAGCCGTCGGCCCTGCAAAAGGAGAGGAGGGCATGACGACTGTGACCGCGTCCGAACGAGCCGGACAATACCGGGAGCTGGGTCTGTGGGACGGCCGCCGGGTGGGCGACCTGGTCAAGGACCAGGCGGCCCGTACACCGGACCGGGAACTGTTCGTCTTCGAGGGCCGCCGGGTCAGCTACGGCGAGTTCGACGCCTGGGTCAGCACCGTGGCCTACGATCTCGTGCGCCGCGGGGTCCAGAGCGGGGACCGGGTCATGGTGCAGCTGCCGAACTGCCTGGAGGCTCTCGTCCTGCAGGTGGCCGCCTTCCGGATCGGCGCCGTGGACATGCCCGTCATCCCCATCTACCGCGAGCACGAGGTCCGGCAGATCGTCGCCGAATCCCGGCCGGCCGTGGTGGCCGCGGCGGCCAGGCTCGGCAGCCGCCAGCCCGCTGACGAACTCGACACCATCCTGGCTGAACTCGGTCACGATCCCGCCGTCCGGTATGTCGTCGGGGGGATGCGTCCCGGCTGGCAGACGGTGCCGGCCCGGGGTGACGTCGCGGAGATCATCCTGCCGGAGCCGCTCCCGGCGCACGAGCCGGCGCTGCTGCTGTACACGTCCGGGACGACTTCCGCCCCGAAGGGTGCGCTGCTGACCAGCGCGGCACTGATCGCGCACATGCATAACTTCCAGGACGCCCTGGGCGTCGGCGCGGACTGCGTGATCCTGTGCGCCACGCCAGTGTCCCACTTGGGCGGGTTTGTCGCGGGGGTCATCTTCCCGGCTTTCCTGGCCGCCCGGTCAGTGATCATGTCGGGATGGCGGCCGGACGAGGCAGTCGAGGTGATCGGGCAGGAGCAGGCCAGCCTGGCGATGGGCGCCACTGTGTTCCTATCCGACCTGGTCCAGCGGTATGAGGCGGGCGCGGGCCGGGATCACCGGCTCGACCTGTACGCATGCGCGGGCGCGACGCTCGCGCCCAGCCTGGTGCTGCGGGCCGAGGCGGTAGGCGTCCGCGCGATGCGCTGCTACGGGATGACCGAGACAGCAGGGGTCTGTGCCGCCGCGCCCGGAGACGCCTCCGTCGAACGGCGCTCCCAGTGGGACGGCCAGATCCTGCCGGGCATGGAGATCGAGGCGGTGTCGCCTGACCGGGAACCTCTTGCGGCGGGCGGCGAGGGCGAGCTGCGCATCCGCGGGCCGCAGCTGCTCACGGCCTACACCGACCCCGATCGCACACGCGAGCAGATCGACAGCGAGGGCTGGTTCTATCCCGGTGATGTCGGCGTCGTCGACGACCAGGGCTGGGTACGGATGTCCGGCCGGATCAAGGACATCATCAACCGCGGCGGTGAGAAGTTCTCGGCACTCGACATCGAGTCGGCGATCAGCTCGCACCCGGACGTGTCCTCCGTCGCGGTCACGGCGGTACCGGACGAGCGGTTCGGCGAGTCGGTCGGAGCCTGGCTGGTCCTGGCCCCAGGGGCCACGTGGGACGGCCCCGCCCGGCTGATCGAGCATCTGGAGGACGTCAAGCTCGCCCGGCAGAAAATCCCGACCCACTGGACCGTCCTGCCGTCACTGCCGACGACGGCCAGCGGCAAGATCCAGAAGAACAAGCTGACCGGGTGAGCCCAGCCGAGCTGGCCGAGGCCGCCGAAGGCACGACGGTACCGGAGTTCATGCTCGCCATGACCGGCGCGGACACAGCAGCTTTGCTTGAAAGGCAGGACACATGAGCGACTATCGGTACCTGATCACCTCGATCGAGGACGGCGTGGGAATCCTGCAGCTCAACCACCCCGAGAAACGCAATGCCCTCGGCTGGGAGCTGCATCACGAAATCATCGCCGCGCTCGAAGCCTGGGCCTATGACGATGACGTCGCCGCGGTCCTGCTGATCGGCAACGAAGACTTTTTCTGCGCCGGATGGGCCCTCGACGTCCTGCAAAACGCCGGCGACGACGATCGGACCAGGTTCACCGATCTCGCGCTCAGGCTCATGACGTCGCTGTACGACTACCGCAAGCCGACGATCGCCGCCGTCGCGGGCGTCGCACCCGGCTACGGCATGGACGTGGCCAACATGTGCGACATCACCATCGCATCCGAGAACGCCGCCTTCGGCTCCACTCAGGTCAAGTACGCGATGAACGGCTTTTACCACGGCATGCTCAGGAAGATGAACACCCAGCGGGCCCGCCGGATGTTCTTCACCGGAGACCCGATCGACGCGCACGAGGCCCTTCGGGTCGGGCTGGTCGACGAGGTCGTCCCGGTCGGCCAGCTGCGGGCGTCGGCGCTGCGCTTGGCCAGCCAGATCGCCGAGCACGGCGCCGAATTGACCACCGTGCTGAAGGAAGTCGCTCTGCGCGCCACGAACATGGACCACCTCGGCGCCACCGCCTACGAGCTGCGGGTCACGCACGATCTCGTCCAGCGGGGTCTGTTCACCCGGCGCATAGACGACGGCCTCAATCGGCTGCGCTCCGGCCAGAGCCGGGCGACCGAGCGTCTGGGCAAGCAATCCTGAGGCGTCGCCGGCTCGGAGAGGAGGCCAGCGCGTGCGGATCGCTATGCAGATGTCCTACAGCGGCGAATTCGACAAGGCCGTCGGGCAACTCGCCGACTTCGAGAGTGCCGGGCTTGATGCCGTCTTCGTGGGCGAGGCGTACTCCTTCGATGCCGTCAGCCAGCTTGGCTACCTAGCGGCACGCACCAGGACGCTCGGCCTGTACTCGGGAATCCTGAACGTCTACTCACGGACGCCCGCGCTGCTGGCGATGACCGCGGCCGCCCTGGACCGCCTGTCCGGAGGCCGCTTCACCCTGGGCATCGGCGCCTCCGGCCCGCAGGTGGTGGAGGGGTTCCACGGCGTGCCCTATTCCGCTCCCCTGGCCACGACGCGTGAAGTGGCCGAGATCTGCCGGTCGGTCTGGCGGCGAGAGCCCCTGGAACACGACGGTGAGCGGTTCCACATACCGCTCGGCCGCGATCATGGCGGGACCGGACTCGGCAAGCCCTTGAAGCTCATCAACCATCCCGTACGCGACCGCGTGCCGATGGTGCTGGCCGCGATGGGCCCGAAGAACGTGGAACTGGCGGCTGAGCTGTTCGAGGCCTGGGAGCCGCTGTTCTTCCGGCCCGAGGCGAAGAACGCCGCGTTCGGCCACGCCCTGACCGCCGGGACCGCCCGGCGCGACCCGGCCCTGGGCCCCCTGCAGGTCATCGCCGATACCCAGCTGCTCATCACCGACGACTCCGCGGCTGAGGAGCGGGCCCTGGCGCGGGTCCGCGACCACCTTGCCCTGTACGCAGGCGGCATGGGTGCCAAGGGCCGTAACTTCTACCACGACCTGGTCGCCCGGTTTGGGTTCCAGCAAGAGGCCGCGACCGTGCAGGAGTTGTACCTCGCTGGACGTAAGAAAGAAGCCGCTGCCGCGCTGCCGGACGAGCTCGTCCGGGGCGTGTGCCTGGTCGGCTCGCGGGCACGGGTCGCCGACCGCATTCAGGCCTTCGCCGATTCGGGTGTCTGGATGGTCAACGCCCAGATGCTCGGCGAGGACCACACGGCGCGGCTGCGGTCAGTGGAGATTCTCAAAGAGCTCGTCGCATGACCGCCGACCTGAATGGGCTGGCCGCGGTCGTCACCGGGTCTTCCCGCGGGCTGGGCCGCGCCTTCGCTGAGGCACTCGCGGCCGCCGGGGCATCTGTCGTTGTCAACGGCACAGATCCGGCCCCCACGAACTCGACCGCGGCCGCGATCACGGCACGCGGCGGGAAGGCGATCGCCTGCGCCGGTTCGGTGGCCGACCCGCAGTTCTGCGACCGGCTCGTACAGACCTGTGCTGATGCTTTCGGTGGACTCGGCCTACTGGTGAACAACGCCGGGCTGACCCGGGACCGCTCCATGACCCGCATGACCGCCGAAGAGTTCGACAAGGTCATCGACGTACACCTGCGGGGTACCTGGGCGTGCAGCGCGGCCGCCGCCCGCGCCATGCGAACCTCCGGCGGCCGGATCCTCAACATCACCTCCGGCGCGGGCCTGTTCGGGATGTTCGGGCAGGCGAACTACGCCGCGGCCAAGGCCGGGATCATCGGCCTGACCCGCGTCATGGATCTCGAGCTGCAGCGCTACGGCATTCAGGTCAACGCGCTCGCACCGGTCGCCCGGACGGACATGACCGCCGTCTTTGACAGTGGGCCGGTAGCGCACCAGCTTCCGTTCCCGCCCCCGGAGTCGGTGGCGCCCATCGTGGTCTACCTGGCCGGTGCGGCCGGCAGCCACCTGCACGGACAGGTGCTGTCCTTCGACGGGACCCAGCTGTCCGTGTGGTCGCACCCAAAAGCCACGTCCACCTGGGTTCGGCCAGACGGCTGGACGGCCGAGTCATTCAAGGACATCCTTGTGCCTGACGTGATGGAACATCCGCATCCGGATCGCTGGGGCAGCGGAACCATCGGCGGATAATGCCATCTGGTGGGCGCAACAGGATTCCAACCTGTGATGCGATACGCCCAAGAGGACGGGTGCGCCGCCGCTACGGATATCCGCGGGGCGTGCGACGGCACAAAGCCGGGCCGGCGGCGGACTGAACGACGACAACCGCGACGACATCATCGCCCTTTACGCCGCCCTGGTGGTGCGGCGGCAACGCCGCCCCAGCAGCTGCCGCCTCCCGTTTAGTGGTCGGGAATCCAGCTGCCGTGGAAGCCGAGCGGGATGCGGGCTGGCAGGTGAATCTGGGCGACTGGCTGGCCGCTGAAGTCCTGCGCGGCGAGGATGACCAGGTCGGCGGCCCCCCGGTCGGGGTTGTGCACGAACGCCATGACGTAGCCGTCGTCCTCGGGGGCCGCGGGCGAGGCCGGAACGAATACCGCCTCGCCGGCCGTGGCCGCGGGCCCGAACTCGTGCGCTTCCACGCTGCCGTGCGCCAGGTCGTGCTTGAGCAGCGCATTGGCGAATGCCTGGTCGGTGAAGTCACCGGTCAGCGAGATGGTGGACCGGTTGACCTCACCGATGACCGCGCTGTACCCGTAGCGGTGCGGCCGGGAGACGACCCGCTCATCAACGCGCGGGAATTCCTGCATCCGGTCGTCGAGCCGGCGGCGGGTCACCTTCCCGGCGGCCGGGTCAAGCGTCCACCGGTCCAGCGTGACCGGGCCGCGCCCGCTCATCCGCGAGATGTCATACGCTCCCGCGTACTGGACGACGTCCACCACCACCTGGCCGCCCTCGTCGTAGGCGTTGAGGGCGTGGAAGATCCAGCACGGCTCAGCCTCGAGCCAGCGGACCGCACCGGAACTGCCGTTGCGGGGCAGCAGCCCGACGCGGGCCGGGTGGCCGGCGTTCCAGGTGTAGGGCATCTTTGTCCCGGCTGACGCCGCCGCCATGCTGAAGGTGACCGGCAGGTCGAACAGCACGACGTATTTCTCGGTCAGGGCGAAGTCGTGCATCATGGGCCCGTCGGGCACGGGGATGTTCGTGGTCCGGCTCACTTTTCCGTGGCTGTCGATGACGATGTGCTGGACGTAGTCCCAGGCCCAGAAATACGCGATGGCGTGCAGGTCCCCGGTGTGCGGGTCGAGCTTGGTGTGCGCCGCGAATCCGCCGGGCAGGTCCCCGCCGAAATCGCAAGGCCCGACAGTGCCGAGATCGGCGTCCAGATCGTACGGCAGTGGGCCGGCCTCCACGGTGGCCAGGGTTCGCCCGGCATGACGGAAGATATGGGTGTTGGCGGCGAAGTCCTGGCCGGCATGCACGGGTCCTTCCGGCCATGGCTCACCCAGGGCCCCGGAGACCTGCCGGGAACGGACCCAGCGGTTGCGGTACCACTCAGCCCGGCCATCGCGCAGCCGGACCCCGTGCACCATCCCCGCGCCCAGGAACCAGTGGTAGCCGGGCTCTTCCAGCCCCATCGGGTTGGGCCCGTTGCGCAGGTAGCGGCCGCTCAGCTCGGTGGGCACGCGGCCGGTGACCGGCAGGTCGAACGCCGTGATCTCATCGGTGACCGGGGCGAAGGGACCCTGAAGAAACGGGGTGGCGGCAGACATGGTCGTTGATCCTCTCGGCGGAACTTCGGAGCAGGCTGGCCGGGCTTATCGATGCGTCGTTACGTCATTTGCCAGGTGGCCGCGGTGCGGAGCAGGCAGCGTCAGTTGAGGATCTCCTGGATACGGCCCTGCGCGATGGCCACATACCGGATGGTGAAGACCAGCGGGATGACGACCGTGACGACCTGGACGACGCCCCGGAAGATCGTGGCGTCTCCGGCGTGGACGAGGACGACGAGGATGGCGGCGGCGACGGTGAAGCTCACCGCCCACACCACGGTGATGATGACGTTGATGCGCATGAACAACGGCTCATCCCAGAACTCACTCGGTGTTTGCTGCTTGGCGAGGCCAAGGGTGAAAGGACGGCGGAGGGCAAGTGAGCCCCAGGCGATGACGGCCAGCGCGGTACTCGCCAGTGCGCTGCTGTAGCCGACCAGGGTCGAGCGCGGGGCGGCGAAGGCGAGGGCGGCCATCCCGGTGAAGAAGACCGCTGAGCCGATCTCGAGGATGAGTGCGTCGTAGGCGCTGCCTGCCCTGAGCTGGTAGGTGATGACGAACCCGGCCACGACCAGGGCGGTCAGGGCCGCCCACTGTACAGCCGAGGCTGCAACCCCGGAGATGGCGGCGTAGAAGATCCACGGGAGGAACGAGCGGAGGTACGACAAGGTGGCTTCCTCGGTTAACGTTCCAGCCCTGCATGGTTGGGACGGTGTTGCGTTGGCCGATCGCTGACCGAGCGTGATGCCTGAGATGGCTGGCTGGCGGTGGTCATGGTGAGCTGGCCGTGATCTGTCCCGGCCGGGTTGCCCTCATCGCGGGTTTCTCCCGGTTTGCGGACTGCCTGTGTGGTCAGGGGCGTCACCGGGGACCGGAGCAACGCTGTCTGGTGTCGTTTCAGCCTGGCGGAAGAGCTGGTACGTGGCAAGTGAGCAAAAACTTGCCGGTGCTCAAACTTTCCGGCATGCTCGGCTGATGGTCACACGGCGCGATCATCGCAGACAGCAGACGATCGACGAGATCAAGGACACGGCGCGCGACCAGATCGCCGGCGCAGGGCCGGCCGGGATCTCCATGCGCGCCATCGCCCGGCACCTAGCCATGACGGCGTCCGCCGTGCACTACTACTTTCCCAGCCACCAGGCCCTGCTCGATGCCCTGGTCGCTGACGGATTCACGTCCCTGGGCGAGGCCCTGCGAATTGCCTACGAGGGGATGGGCAGGCGCCTGCCGGGCGAGCGGTGGCTCGCCGTGTGCCGGGCCCACCGGGCCTGGGCCCTGGATCACCAGGCAGAGTACCTGCTGCTGTACGGCTACGACGGCGCCTGCGCCGTCCAGCAGCGAGACAGCCAGGTCGATCACGCCTTCTCCCAAGTCGTCAACGTCCTTTACTCGATCATGCGGGAAGCTGTCGCCGCCGGTGAGATCGACACCGAACGCATCGAAGCGGCCACATCGGCCTCCCTGCGCAGGCAGCTCGCCACCTGGCGTGACCAGAAGGATCAGCGCGCCGACCTTCCCGACGGCGCCCTCGCTGCGTGCATGATCGCCTACGCCCAATTGCACGGGGCCATCACCCTCGAACTTCTCGGCCACGTTCCGCCGCCGCTTGCCGATCACGGTGCGCTGTTCGACCTCCAGATGGCACACGCGTACACCGCGCTGTGCCGGCCGCCCCACACCTGACGACACCAGTGGCATAGCGGTCACCCGGATCCGGTGTCCATTTCCGGTCACTTCGCCTGGCCAGTCCGGACATGACGGGCCGGGATGCCACGTTTGCGGCACCCCGGCCCGTGTCTGGTGTTCAGGCGCTGCCCAGGTCCTGGGCTGCTGTCCGGTTTACTGCCGGGCCCAGCTCTGGTTGCTGCCGCCGTTGCAGGTCCAGATCTCCACCCCAGTTCCATCCGCGGTGCCCAAGGCGGTGACGTCCAGGCAGAGCCCGGACTCGCGGCCCACGACCGTTCCGTCGGAGTTGAGGTTCCACTGCTGGTTGGCGCCGCCGTTGCAGGTCCAGATCTCTACCGGAGTGCCCGCGGCCGTTCCATGTTTGGGAACGTCCAGGCACTTGTCCCCGTAGGCCACCAGCTCGCCGTTCGGCAGGTAGGTCCATTGCTGGTTGGCCCCGGCGTTGCAGTCCCAGATGTCCAGGTAGGTCCCGTCGGTCGTGGACTGGTTGGGCACGTCCAGGCAGCGGTTCGATCCGGCGCCGCGCAGCACCCCGGCTTGCTCGCTGCCGCCGCTGCCTGAGTTGCTGGTGATACCCCAGCCGTACTGGAGCCGGTCGAGCCCGGACTGGTTCGTGACGCTCACGCCGGTGCCATCGCTGTTGAGGGTGGTGATCGCGCAGGAGGCGTTCTCGCACGGGCCCGGCCCTGACGTCTGGGTGTTCTCCTTGACCCCTGTCCACAGCACCGAGCCGATACCGAGGCTGCGCACGGTGTCGGTGACCGCATACAGGTAGGACAGGTCGTTGGTGCCGTCCCGGGGGCCGTTGTAGTTGACGCCGGTAGTCATGGGCACCCCGAACTCGGTCACCAGGGCGCGGCTCTCGTAACCGCACAGGTTGCTCTCGAAGTCACTGATCCAGGCCGCCTCGGTGTCGTGGGAGTCCCCGAACATGCCGTAGATGTGGATCGACAGCAAAGTGCCGGCCAGCCGCGGGTCGGCGCCCTCGGCGCAAAGGTTGGTGTCGGAGCCCGTGCCGGGGACGATGAACCGGTCCCGCGGGACGCTGGGATAACGCGCCAGCCAGGTGGCCGCGGTGTTGGTCACGTCGGTAGCGCTCATCCCGTTGGGCTCGTTCATCAGGTCGAAGTAGAAGTTGCTGCTGCCGCCGTACTTGTTCACCACCGTGTCCCACATCTGGTAGAACGACGTGGTGTCACTGCCGACCGACCCGCCCTGCAGCCACGGGCAGAGGATGACGTTCATGCCCAGCGCGGTGGCCGCGTCGAAGGCGGCAGTGTAGCTGTTCCACCACGTTGACGAGGTGGTCGCCGGGTTGATCCCGAACCGGACCGTGTTGGCCCCGAGAGCCTGGAATCCCTTGAGGATGGCCGTGGCCTTGGTGTAGGTGGTCGCGTAATTATCCGACTGCGACAACCCGACCGGGACGTTCGGCCCGGTGATGAAGTTGTCGTCCGGGTCCGCCCAGTTGACTCCGTGGAACTGGCTGGTCGAGGCGAACGCGGGCGGGGGGGGGGGGCCCCCCCCCCCCCGGGCGCCCCCCCCCCCC
>CAXUJF010000016.1:0-2315 GCA_964250865.1 uncultured Streptosporangiaceae bacterium | reverse complement strand
GTTCCCGCCGCGACGCTGAGGCAGCCCAGCAGCAGGGCCAGGGCCAGACCGGCTCCCGCGAAACGCCTCCGGCGGTCTCCGCCTAGTCTCATCTTTCCTCCATCGGTGTGCCTGGCCGCGGAACCAATCAGCGCCTCATCCGGGCTGCGGACCGGCTGCGCGCGCCGATCACGCCTGCCCTGGCGCGCTTCCGGGCAAAGACGGCCCATCTGGCGGCCGGTGACCTGCCCACGTCGAGCGTGCCTTGGGTGGTGGCTCTGCTGTAGTTGTAGCTTTACTGTTTATTTTCGTCAAGCTCTAGAGAGTTTTGTTTGTAAGTGATGTGAACTGTCGGCCAGGCCGGCCGCCGAAGCGTCACCTGCCGCCCCCACCCACGCGGCAAGTCAGGTAACAACATCAGAGCGAGGCGGGGACTTGCCAAATCTGGTTAGCTCCGCCGTTGCAGTCCCAGATCTCCAGCTGGGTACCCCAGGCCGTACTGAAGCCCGGGTCGTCGAGGCACTTGCCGGACTGGGGGTTGAGCAGTTCACCGTTCGCCTGCGGGACCCAGACCTGCGCGCCGGTGGTGTGGCACGTGTACAGATTCACGAGCGTGCCGTCCGTGGTGGAGCCGCCCGTCACGTCCAGGCATTTGCCGAGCGAGCGCAGCGAGCGGTCGGCTTTGATGACATTCCACTGCTGGGCGTTGGTGCCGTCGCAGTTGTAGATCTGCACCGGCGTGTGGTCGGCCGTGGCGGCGCCGCGCACGTCCATGCACAGACCCGCCAGGCCGGTCACGGCGCTCGACTGCCCGCCGGTCAAGGTGATGCTCACGGTGTGGGTACCGGTGAGCGTGGCGGGGATCGAGTTCCCGGCGGTGGGCGTGCCGTCGACCGTGAAGGAGCTGACGACGTTGCCGGAGCCGTGCAGGCCAATATTGAGCGTCGCGCCGCGGTACCGGACGTCCGTGAGCGTCACGTCGCCCCAGCCCTGCGGCAGCGTGGGCGTGAAGGTGATGCCACTCGTGGTGAACTGCATACCGAACAGGTCGTCGTAGATCATCCGCAGGTAGGCGGTCGCCGACCAGGTCTGGTCGGGGGCCGCGGTCCAGTGCGAGCCGGTCTGCCACCCGCCGTCCGGCACCCCGGTCTGAGCGTTGTAGGCCTCGTAGAACTCCCCGCTGGAGTCGGCGAGCTCAGCGAGGTTTTCCGCCTCGGAAGCGAAGTGTGCCTGGTCGCCGGACTGGGCGGCCGCGTCGGCCCAGTAGCCTTCGACCATCGGCCACACGGTGACGTTGTGGCGGCCGGGCTCGGCCGTGCTGTACCGCGGGAAGGCGGGATAGGTGTCCACGATGCCGGCCGGCTGGATCGCGGTGTTCCGCAGGATGGACTGCGCCTGCGCGGGGCTCGCGATGCCGAACAGGATCGCGAAGGACAGGCCGGTGCCCTCCTGTGTCTGGTCGAGCTGGCCTTGCAGGCTGTCGTCGCCGTGGATGAAGTACCCGTACAAGCCGGTGGACGGGTTCCAGAAATGCTGGTTGATGGCCGTCTTCAGCGCGGCCGCCTGCGCGTTGAGCGAGGAGACCTGCGAGGCCGGCTGGCCGAGGGCGGACGCCATCAGGGCCGTGGTGCGGAAGGCGTTGTAGTAGAGCTCGTTCGTGCTCAGCGTCATCATCGTGGCGGTGGCCGGGTAACTGCCGACGTACGAGCCCTGGCTCTCGGTCGCGTCCGCGGGCGGCGCCGGGTAGCCGGCGATGCCGTCGTTGAAGAAGGCGGGCCCCTCGAACAAGCCGTAGGAGGAGTTGTAGACCTGGCTCTCCCGCAGGTTCAGCGTGTTGACCGCGGTCTGGTAGGCGTTCTGCAGGAAGGCCTGGTCGCCGGTGAGCAGGTACTGGTTCCAGGCGGCGGTCATCCAGACCACCTCGTCCCAGGTCTCGTTGTCCTGCTGCAGGATGAGCTGGCCGTTCGGCTGCTTGTCGACCACCGACCACAGCGTGTTCTCGGCCTCCTGCGGTTCGAGCAGGCTCGCGGCGTTCCATGAGTTGACCGAGGCGTCCCGCGTCCATGGCTGCGAGTACCCGCCGCCGGCCCGGATGAAGGTGCCGGGCGGGTCCTGCATCAGGCCCGAGGTGTTGTACGTGCCCGCATCGTAGGGCACGGTGTTGACGTCGAGCAGGTTATTCAGGGCCAGCGAATACGCCTGGCCGAGGATGGTTTGCGCGGCCGCGTTGGCGAACGTCAGCGTCGGGCTGCTCGGCCCGTCATCGGCGTCCAGGACCGCCCGGGCGCCGGCGCCAGGCGGCGCCTGCCCAGCGGTCCCAGTGCCGGCGACCGGGC
>CAXUJF010000015.1:26071-30702 GCA_964250865.1 uncultured Streptosporangiaceae bacterium | reverse complement strand
CGCTATCACCCGCACCTGTCCCTGGCCTACGGCGTGGCCCGCGCCTCCGACGACCCCCTGAGTCGCTGGCTGGCCACGCACCCCACGCGCACCATGACGTTCACCGCCACCCAGCTGACCCTGGTGGCCCAGTCCCACGACGGCGCCCGCGCCATCACCTGGCGCCCGGTGACTGCGGTCCCGTTCGCCGGGCGGGCACGATAGCGCCATGGACTTCGTCTTGCGGACGGCCACCGCGGCCGACGTGGACGCGCTGCTGACGCTGTGGCGGGAGGCGGCCGAGAACGGCTCCGGTCATTCGGCGCCGGCCGGGCCGACGCGATGGTCTTCGCCCCCAACGAACTGGGCCAGCAACTCTTGCGGGCCTACGGTTACCAGCCACAGCAAGACTGGCGCCGCTGGGTCAAGCCTCTCTGAGCCCCGCGCAGCCCGCCTGACTGACCCCGCGCCCGGCCCCGGCTGACCGGGACCGCCGCCGCTCAGCTGGCCCGGGGGAGGGCCATTACCTCCTCGGCCGCAGTCGCCCGGCCGCCCCGGTCCAGGGCGGGCCGGAGGAACTGCCCGGTCGACGACCCCGGGTTCGCGGCCACCTGCTCGGGCGTGCCTTCCGCGATCACCAGACCCCCGCCGGGACCCGCGTCCGGCCCAAGGTCGATGACCCAGTCGGCGGTCTTGATCACGTCCAGGTTGTGCTCGATGACCACCACCGTATTGCCCTGGTCGACCAGCGCGTGCAGGACGTCGAGCAGCGTACGGACGTCCTCGAAGTGCAGTCCTGTGGTCGGCTCGTCCAGCACGTACAGCGTCCGGCCGGTCGAACGCTTCTGCAGTTCGGCCGCCAGCTTGATCCGCTGCGCCTCCCCACCCGACAGCGTCGGCGCGGGCTGGCCCAGCCGGACGTAGCCCAGCCCCACCTTGACCAGGGCCGTCAGCCGGCGGGCGATCCGCTGGATCGGGCCGAAGAATTCCAGCGCCTCGGCGATGGTCATATCCAGCACCTCGGCGATGTTCTTGCCCTTGTAACCGACTTCCAGGGTGTCCCGGTTGTAACGCGCCCCATGGCACACCTCGCACGGCACGTACACGTCGGGCAGGAAGTTCATCTCGATCCGGATCGTGCCCTCGCCCGCACAGTGCTCGCACCGGCCGCCCTTGACGTTGAACGAGAACCGGCCCGGCTGGTAACCACGGACCTTGGCCGCCGGCGTCTCCGCGAACAGCTCGCGGATGGCGTCGAACACGCCGGTGTAGGTGGCCGGGTTGGACCGCGGGCTGCGCCCGATCGGGGCCTGGTCGACCCCGATCACCTGGTCAATCTGGTCGGCACCGGTGACCCGGGTGTGCCGCCCGGGGGCCTGCCGGGTGCCGTTGACCTGGCTGGCCAGCGCCGGATACAAGATGTCGTTGACCAGCGATGACTTGCCTGATCCCGAGACCCCGGTCACGGCCACGAAGCTTCCCAGCGGGAACGCCACGTCGATGTCGCGCAGGTTGTGCTCGCGCGCGCCGGTAACCACGATCTCGTTGCCGTCCCGCCGGGGTCGCCGCTGCGCCGGCACCTCGATCCGCCGCCGCCCGGACAGGTACGCCCCGGTGATCGACTCCGGGATGCGCCCCAGTTCGCCGACCGGGCCGCTGAAGACCACCTGGCCACCTTCGCAGCCAGCCCGGGGCCCGATGTCGACCACCCAGTCTGCGGCCCGGATCGTGCCCTCGTCGTGCTCGACCACGATCAGCGTGTTACCCAGGTCGCGCAGCCGGGTCAGCGTCCCGATCAGCTGCTCGTTGTCGCGCTGGTGCAGCCCGATCGACGGCTCGTCCAGCACGTACAGCACCCCGGACAGGCCCGACCCGATCTGGGTGGCCAGCCTGAGCCGCTGGGCTTCGCCGCCGGCCAGGGTCGCGGCCGGCCGGTCCAGCGACAGGTAACCAAGACCCACGTCGATCAGGAATCCCAGCCGGGTCGTGGCCTCCTGCCGGACCCGGGCGCTGACCTGCTCATCGCGCGCGGACAGCGAGACCGCCTCCAGCCAGCCCGCCGCCTCGCGGATCGGCAGCGCGGTCACGTCGGCAATCGAGCGGCCCGCCACGGTGACGGCCAGGATCTCCGGCCGCAGCCGGGCCCCGCCGCACGCCGGGCACGGGGTGGCCCGCATGAAGCCCTCGAACTTCTCCCGGGCCGAGTCCGACTCGGCCTCGGCGTACCGCCGCTCGATCCACGTCAGCACGCCTTCGAACCGGACCAGGTAGGTCCGGTCGCGGCCGGACCGGGTGCGGTAGCTGACCCGGACCTGCTCGCCGGTGCCGTGCAGTACGGCCTCCCGGGCGGCCTCGGGCAGCTCGTCCCACGGGGTGTCCAGGCTGAACCCGCCCGCGTCCGCGGCGGCCCGCAGCAGCCGGGTGAAGTACTCACGGTCCTGCCAGCTCGACCACGGCGCCACCGCGCCGCCGGCCAGCGTCTTGCGGCCGTCCGGCACGGCCAGCCCGGCATCGGCTTCCATCCGGGTACCCAGCCCGCCACAGACCGGGCACGCCCCAAGCGGGGAGTTGAACGAGAACGACCGCGGGGTCAGCTCGTCCAGCGCCAGCGGGTGCCCGTTCGGGCAGGACAGATGCTCGGAGAACCGCAGCTCCCGGTCCGGGTCGTCCGCGGGCCGGTCCACCAGCTCAACCACGGCCACGCCGTCGGCCAGCTTGAGGGCGGTCTCCACCGAGTCGGTGATACGCGCCCGGCTCGACGCCTTGACCACCAGCCGGTCCACTACCACGTCGGCGGTGTGCTCGGCGCTCAGGTCCAGGTCCGGCATCCGGTCCAGCGCATGCACCGTGCCATCGACCCGGACCCGGGCGTAGCCCTTGTTTCGCAGGTCGTCGAACGCCACGTCTGCCACCGGAGCGAGCAGGTAAAGACGAGTGCCCTCCGGCTGGTCCAGCAGCTCGTCGACGATCTGCTGCGGTGTGTACTGGCGGATCAGGGCTCCGCACACGGGGCAGTGCGGCTGCCCGACGCGGGCCCACAGCAGGCGCAGGTGGTCGTAGATCTCAGTGATCGTGCCCACCGTCGAGCGCGGGTTTTTCGACCCGGATTTCTGGTCGATGGCCACCGCGGGCGCCAGCCCCTCGATCGCATCGACGTCGGGCTGATCCAGCTGACCGAGGAACTGGCGGGCGTAGGCCGACAGCGACTCGACGTACCGGCGCTGCCCCTCGGCGAAGATCGTGTCGAAGGCCAGGCTCGACTTACCCGAGCCGGACAGCCCGGTAAAAACGATCATGGCGTCGCGCGGCAGGTCCAGATCGACGTTCCGGAGATTGTGCTCGCGTGCGCCACGGACGATCAAACGGTTATTCAACAGCAGCTTTCTGTTCTGTGTGACAGCGTTCTCGTAGGCTCTCGCATAACACTTTTCCGGGCCTATTCGTTCCCGCGTACCGCCCCCGTAGGCCGCCGTTAGCTGCGGTGACGCTTAGCCGTGGCGGGAGGACACCAGGGAAGCGAACACCACCGTGCTGCTTACGTAGTGACCGGTGGAGAAGTCGAACGCGCCACCACAGGTAATAAGGTGCAGAGCCGCGTGGTCGGTCGAGCCGTAAATGGTTTTGGTCGGGAAATCAACCTTCGGATACTCGCGTACTCCGGTGACGCGGAAAACTGCCGTAACACCGTTCGCCAGCGTTACGTCGACGGTATTTCCGGGCCGCAGCGCGCCGAGGCGGTAGAACACCGCCGGGCCGTGCAGCGTGTCCACGTGACCCTCGATCACCGACGAGCCGATCTGGCCGGGCGTGACCGAGTACTTGTACCAGGCCGCCTCCATGGGCCGGTTGTACACCGAGGGAACCTGGATGGTGCCGTCCGCGTTCAGCCCGAGATGCAGCAGGCTGGACCGTACGCCGATGGCCGGGATGTTCACCGCCACCGGCTCCGAGCGAGGCAGTCGCGGGCCGCGCGCGTTGACCGCGGTCGCTCCGGCCGCGCTCCGGCCCGGCTGGGGGGCGTGGTGCTGGGTCAGGGTGGCCACCCCGATCGCCCCGGCGCCGCCCACGATCAGCACGATGGCCACGAATCCGGCCAGCCGGGCCCGCCAGTTGACCGGCGGGCGCGGCGGCAGGTTCATCCCCGTACCGCTGGTAAAGACGACACGGAACCCTGCTATCCGCCTCCACTCGGGGTCCGCCAATGCCGCCTCCTTCCGCAATGGGTCTTACTCGCGTAGCCTAATATTCCAATGGAAATTAGGCCATTGCGCATCCGAGCCGTCCGCCCCGCTACTCATTTTGCCGGGCGCGCTTTTGCGATGCTGCAGGGCGGCTGCGTGGGTCACCGTTACGCTGACCCAGCCGTTTCTTGTTCGAATGCCGGTTTGCATAAGCCGGTACGGGGGAAGAGCCGCAGGGCGGCTGTGACATCAGGAGGTGCCATGCGGTTGCGCTGGGTCGGGCGGACCAGATTCCGTACGCGGTGGGCCGCTGTCCTCTGCAGCACCGTGACCGTGTTCGCTGCGCTGGCCGTCTCGGCCTGCACCGGCTCGGGGACCCCCCACCCCCGCGCGGCGGCGTCGTGCCCCATCGTACCCGCCCAACCACCCCGCACCGAGACCCCCCCCCACCCCCCCCAAAAACCCCCCCCC
>CAXUJF010000015.1:24151-26061 GCA_964250865.1 uncultured Streptosporangiaceae bacterium | reverse complement strand
TCGTCCACCTTCTTCACGGCCAAAGCACCGGGCTCCTCGACCACCCCCACGCCCACCATTACCGTGACGACGACCGCGGCCCCAGCCAGCCCGTCTGCCTCGCCGTCCCCGTCAGCGTCACCCAGCCCGCAGGAGTCCACCCTGGCTCCCATCGGCGCCCCCTCCACCGGTGGCGGCGGCACCGCCGGCCTGCAGCACGTCACGCTGTTCGGCCTGGGCGCCCTGGCCGTGCTGGCTGGCCTGGGTAGCCTGATCTACCGGCGGAGAAGCCTGCACCGCTGACCGCCCGCCGCTCGCCCGGCAGCTGAGCTATCCGGGCGCCGCCCTCAGTGACGCATACCGCGCCGGGTCGCAGGCCGCGTACAGCAAGTCGTGCCGGCCCGGGGAGGTGTCTTCGCGCACGGTCAGGATCGGCCGCCGCCGGTTGGTCAGCGCCGGGTCACCCGGCCTCGGAAACAGCTTCCTGATGGCCGGCCAGGTGTGCCCCGCGCTCGCGTATTCATCCGGATCCGTTTCGCGGAACGCAAACAGGTCCCCGACCTGCCCGCCCCTAAAGTCGGTCACCCGGGCGATCTGCCCCGCGCGCACCAGGATCGCGCGGCCTTCGCCCCCCGGCACCCGTACCCGCGAAAGTTCGGCCACGTCCCTACTATCGCAGCATGAACTCCCACCAGAGCACGCCGTCCGGGCGGCCGCGGGCCCGGTCGCTCGGGGTGCCGTTCGAGGGTGACCCGGGCCGCAGCAACGCGATCACCGACGTCAGCGGGGTGGAGGTCGGCTACGTCACGCTGATCGAGGGGTCCGGCCCGATGCGGGTCGGGGCGGGCCCGGTCCGGACCGGGGTCACCGCGATCCTGGCCCGCGGCCGGGGCGGCTGGGGCACCGGGTGCGCGGCCGGGTTCCATTCCTTCAACGGCAACGGTGAGCTGACCGCCGCGCACTGGCTGGCCGAGACCGGCATCTTGTCCTCGGCCGTGCTGCTGACCAACACCTACGCGGTCGGCACCGTCCACCGCGGCGTGGTCGACTGGATCAACCAGAACCGGCCCGGTCAGCTGCCCTGGGAGTTCCCGACCGTCGGCGAGACCTACGACGGCTACCTCAACGACGTCAGCGGCGCCCACGTCACGCCCGGCCACGCGGTCACCGCCATCGACCAGGCTCACGACGGCCCGATTGAGGAGGGTTCGGTTGGCGGCGGGACCGGCATGTGCTGCTACGGCTACAAGGGCGGCAGCGGCACCGCGTCCCGGCTGGTCCCGCTGGGCGGGCAGACGTACACGGTGGGGGCGTTCGTCCAGGCCAACTTCGGCCGCCGGCGGCACCTGACCATCGCCGGGCACCCGATCGGGAAGGATCTGCTGGCCGACAACCCGCTGGAGGAGACCGACTGGTTCCTGCCCGCGGGCGCCGGATCGATCATCGTGGTGGTGGCGACCGACGCACCGCTGCTGCCGGGCCAGTGCAGCGCGCTGGCCCGCCGGGCCACGCTGGGCATCGGCCGCACCGGGACTACCGGCTCTCACAGCTCGGGTGACATCTTCCTGGCCTTCTCGACCGCCAACACGGGTCAGCTCGGGGCCGAGACGGGGCCTGATTCTCCCCAGCCGGGCCAGCTGCGGAGCCTGACCTTCCTGGGCTGGGACGACATCGACGGGCTGTTCGAGGCCACCGTCCAGGCCGTCGAGGAGGCGGTACTCAACGCGATGGTGGCCAACGCCGACATGATCGGCCGCGACGATCACCGGATGCCGGCCCTGCCCCGGGACCGTATCGCCGCGCTCTTCAGCTAGCCCGTTCGTTGGGGCGGGAGGTCACTGCGGTGGGCAGGCTGACCTTGGTCAGCCGTTCCGCCTCGGCCCACAGCCGCGCGGCCGTGGCCGCGTCCCGGGCCCGTCGCGGCACCCGCG
>CAXUJF010000015.1:0-24141 GCA_964250865.1 uncultured Streptosporangiaceae bacterium | reverse complement strand
GACGGTCGGGCCGACCAGCCCGAACCGGCCACCGGGCCCGTAGTAACCGCCGTTGACCGCGTCCGGGCTGGTCGCCGCGTGCAGCATCGGCTCGGCCCCGGTCTCCACGCCCTGCGACGGCAGCAGCGTGGACTCCAGCGGAGACCAGCGCGGCTTGTCCCGGCCCAGGTTGGGCCCGCTGGTCTGCAGGTTCGTCCGGGTGAACCCGGGGTGCGCAGCCGTGCTCCGCAGGTTCCAGCCTCGCTCGGTGGCCAGCACGGCCAGGTGCTCGGTCAGCATCAAGTCGGCCAGCTTGGACTGGGCGTAGGCCGGCCAAGCGCGGTAGCGGCGGCTGTACTGCAGGTCGCCGAAGTGGATCCGGCCGACGTTGGCCATGCCGCTGCTCATCGTGGCCACCCGGGGCGCCGGCGCCGCCAGCAACAGCGGCAGCAACCGCACGGTCAGCGCGAACGGCCCGAGGAAGTTGCTGCCGAACTGCAGCTCGAACCCGTCCGCCGTGGTCATCCGGCTCGGCACCGCCATCACGCCGGCGTTGTTGACCAGCAGGTCCAGTGGCGTACCTTCGGCGATCAGGCCGTCAGCGAACTCGGCCACCGAGGCCAGGTTGGCTAGGTCGACCCGGCGCACCTCCAGCTTGGCCTGCGGCTGCTGGGCCAGGATGCCGTCCCGGGCCTGCTCACCCTTGGCCACCGTGCGGACGCCCATGACCACGTGCGCTCCGGCCGCGGCCAGCCGCCGGGCGGCCTCTTGCCCGGTGCCGCTGTTGGCCCCGGTGATGACCACCCGCCGGCCGGACTGATCGGGAACTGAGTACATGACGCCCCTCCGCCTAAGCTCTACAAGACCATCGGTTTTTACATTGCCGAAGTTAGCAGACCGCCGGTCTCTACACAAGGGACCGTCGGTCTGTAATATGAGGGACATGACTTTGTCCAGCGGGCCCGCCGCGCTGAGCAGCACGAAGTGCCGCCGCGCCATCTTGGACACCGCGGCGGCGATGCTGGCCGAGATGACGGTAGCCGAGGTCACGCTGAACGAGCTGAGCCGCCGCGTCGGCCACCTCGGCGAACTGAGCGACCACGACGCCCCCCGCCTGGCCGCCGCCACCATGGTCACCGCCAGCGCGCTCTGGCCACAGTGCCAGCCGTCGGCCGCCATGCTGACCGCCTATGAGGCCGATCCCGGCCTGGCCGCGCTTCGCCTGGACTTCGAACCCGCACTACGCGAATTCCTGGAAGTCTTCATCTCCGGCATCCTGGCCCGCGCCGCGGACGGCTAACTCAGGGGCTGCCGCCCATGCGGTCGATCAGGACGCTGCGGCTCACGCCCAGCTGGGCGCAGAACTGGTCCAGGTCTTTCGCGGTGATGGGATCGTGCAAGGTCCGGGCGGCTAGGGCGGCTGCGTCTGGCATTCCGGCTCGGCGCAAGCTTTTGACAAACTGGTGCACAGTAAGGTCCATGGGGACCTCCTCGCTACGGAAGGTGGCCCCGGACACCCATTGGCCGGGGCCCGCCGTTACCGGTGACAACTGCGGCCCGCGCTGGATTAGTTCCGTTCTGGCCGTTCTCGCCCCGATGTTTCCCAGCCGTTGGGGCGCTGGTTGAAATCGCGGACGAGATCCAGGAACTGGCCCAGCGTGTCCAGCCGTTCCGGTAGCTCACCGCCCAGCTTGACCTGCAGCGTGCGCACGCCGGCGTCCCGGTACAGCCGCAGCCGGTCGCGGATCATCGCCGGGGTGCCCAGCAGGTTGGTCTTGGCGGCGTGCCGCACGCTGGCAACCCGGTCGTGTCAGCCACCAGCGTGGGCCCGTTCGGCCAGCTGCTTGATGCCGGCCAGGCAGCGGCGCATGTTGGCCTCGTGCTCGGCCAGCCGGCGGCCTACGATCCGCTCCTCTTTGGCCGGCATGGACTCGATGACCGGGATCAGGCCGGACGGGCCCGGGCCCAGCACGGCCACTGCCGGAGCAGGGTGCCACCGCCGTCTGGTTCGAGCTCAAAGCCCCACCGGGCCGCCGGGTGGTCAAGGTCCTCCACCACCCAGTCGAAGGCCCGTGGCTCTTCGCAGGTGACCACGGTGCAGGTCGTCTGCCAGGCACCGACCATCGCGTGCTGGCTGTGCCCGGTGAACCGCGCCCCGGCCCACGGCCCTGGTGTGGCCCGAACGCGCCTGAGCGGCCAGGCGGAGCGGCTAGGCGCTACTTCGACGGATGGACGACCAGTGCGCTGCCGCCACCTAGCCGGACCGGCTCGGTGATCGGCTCGACTTTGCCGCCTCCGAGCACCTGCAGCGCGGTCGCATCACCCGGGTAGTAGTCCAGCGGCAGGATCGCGCCACCCGTCTCGGTGAACTTCTCCCCGTACTGGCTGGTCAGCTGCTTGGCCACCGCGCTGTTGTAGAACAGCGGCTCAGCACTGGAGGTGGCCGAGTTGGTATTGCTGACCCGGGGCGCGGCCAGCGCGTCGGGCAGCGACATGCCGAAGTCCACGTGGTTGATCAGGGTCTGCAGGATCGTGGTGATGATCGTCGAGCCGCCGGCCGCGCCGATGCTGAACACCGGCTTACCGTGTCGCAGGGCGATGACCGGGCCCATGCTGGACCGCGGCTGCTTGCCGCCCGCGGGCAGGTTGGGATCGGTGGCACCGGCCGTGGCCGGCGCGAAGTCGAAGTCGGTCATCTCGTCGTTGAGCAGGAAGCCGTAGCCCGGCACGGTCTGGCCGCTGCCGCCGAAGAAGTTGATCGTGTTGGTGTAGGAGACGATGTCGCCCCACTTGTCCGAGGTCACGATGTTGTTGGTGTGCAGTCCCTCGTTGGTGGCCGCCGCCGTCGACGACTGGCTCGGGCACGCCGCATACGGCGGGTACGGGTTGCCCGGGGCCACCGGCGAGGTCAGCGCGGTCGAGCCGATCAGGCACTGCCGGGTCGCCGCGAACGCCGGGCTCAGCAGCTGCTGCGTGGGCACGCTGACGTACCGGGGGTCGCCGACGTAGGCGTTCCGGTCGGCGTAGGACAACCGGGACGCCTCCAGGTAATGGAACAGCGCGGTGGCCCGGGACTCAGACGACAGGTTGTAGTGGGACAGGATGTTCAGCGCCTCGCCGACCGTGGTGCCGCTGCTGGACGGCGGGGCCATGCTGTAGATGTCCAGGCCGCGGTAGTTCACGTGGGTCGGCGCCTTGACCAAAGCCTGGTAGTTGCGCAGGTCGCTGGTGGTCATGATGCCCGACAGCTGGACCACGGTCTGGCCGGGCGTGGTCACCGGGTGGTCGTCGGCTCGGACGATGGCCTTACCGAGCGGCCCGTTGTAGAGGTAGGACGGCCCGTACTTGGCCAGCAGCTTGTAGGTCTTGGCCAGGTCGGGGTTCTTCAGCAGGGTGCCGACCGGCAGCGGCTGGCCGGCGCTGGTCAGCAGCCAGTGGCTGGCCGGGTAGGCCTGCAGTTCGGGCAGTTCGGACTGGGTCAGCTGCTGGAAGTCCGCGTCGGTCCGGAACCCGTTCTGGGCCAGGCTGATCGCGGGCTGCAGATCATCACCCAGGCTGAGCCGGCCGTACTTCTTCAGGGCCGTGGACCAGGTCGCCACCATCGACGGCACGCCGGTGGCCAGCGGCTGGTCCGAGGCGTAGTCGTAGTCGTACGGCTGGCCGGTCTTGGGGTCGATGAACATCGTGGTGGTGCAGGCCTGCGGGCAGTTCTCCCGCCCGTCGATGGTGACCACCTCATGCTGCTTGGCCAGGTAGATCACCATGAAGCCGCCGCCACCCGGGCCGGCCACGAACGGAATCGTCACCCCCAGCGCGCTGGCCGTGGCCACCGCGGCGTCGATCGCGTTCCCGCCGTGCTTGAGCGCGTCGATGCCGGCCTGGCTGGCCCCCAGGTCCATGGACGCCACCCCGCCGCCCGTGCCCACCGCCACCGGCTGCTTGCCCGCGCCCGAAGCCGGAGTCTGGGCCGCCGCGCTGAACTGGGCGGGGACCGCCACCAGCGCAGCGGTCAGGGCGGACAACGACGAGACCACGGCCCAGCGGCGACGCAGACGCATAAGACCCCATTAGTGCGAATGTGTGAATCTGTCGCGTCCATACTGGTGTACCGCGGTCCGGGTTATCAAGACCGACGGGAAGTGGCGCTCAGCCCGCAGATTCCTTCAACGCCGCGATCAGCTCCGGTGCGGCCTGGAAGAAGCGGTCCTGCTCGCGTTCGGTGCCGCCCACCTGGACCAGCGCCACGTCGGTGAATCCCGCTTCCCAGAACGCGGAAGTGGCCTTGACCACCGCTTCCACCGAGTCGCCGCACGGCATCGACTCGGCCACGTCTTCGGGCCGCACGAACTGGGAGGCCGCTTCGAATCCGGAGGTGCCGGGCAGTTCGGCGTTGACCTTCCAGCCGCCGCCGAACCACCGGAACAGCTCGTGCGCCCGCTGCACGCACTCGCCGCGATCGGGGCCCCAGCAGATCGGCAGCTGGCCGACCTTGCGCGCGGGCGCCTTCCCCGACGCCGCGTCCCACCACGGCCCGAGCGAGGCGTCCGGCTCGACCGCGATCATCACGTCGGCCAGCGGCGCGAACAGCTCACACGACTGCTGACCCGATACCGCGATGCCGATCGGCACCGGCTGCGGCGGCAGGTCCCACAGCTTGGCCGAGTCGACCTGGAAGTAGTCGCCCGCCAGGTTGACGTAGCCGCCCTCGAACAGCGCCCGGATGATCGTCGCCGCCTCGAATAGCATCTCCTGCCGCTCGTTGGCGCTGGGCCAGCCGGCCCCGACGACATGCTCGTTCAGCGCTTCGCCCGACCCCAGCCCGAGGGTGAACCGGCCGTTGCTCAGCACCCCGAGCGTGGCCGCCTGCTGGGCCACCACGGTGGGGTGGTACCGCATCGTCGGGCAGGTCACGTAGGTCATCAGCTCGGCCCGCTCGGTGGCCTGGGCCACCGCGCCCAGCGTGACCCAGGCGTTCGGGGCGTGGCCCATGCTGTCCAGCCAGGGGAAGTAGTGGTCGCTGGAGACCAGCAGCTCGAACCCGGTCTGCTCTGCCCGTGCGGCCCACCGCACCAGGTCGCCCGGGCCTGCCTGCTCGGTCATCAACGTGTAGCCCACGGTGGCCATAGGTGCCGCCCCTCGTCTCGGATCAGGTAACCCCGTGCAACTGACCAGCGAGCCGGTGGTTAAACCGCCGGACGGGCTGTCGCAAATTGAGTCCTTGCCGCAGCGAACCCCTGAGCACGATGAGGCCTATGAGCGAAAATGTGAACGAAGCGCCCAACCCCGACAGCGATGAATTTCTGCAGAACCAGGACACGGTGGAGAAGGTCAGCCCCGGGACCACCGCGGATGCTCCCGGCACCGACGCCAGCCTTATCTCCTCCGATCCAGCTCCCAGCGACGACCGCCCGGATCAGGGCTGATGGCGTTCGAGGCCGCCGCGAACCTGGCGGCCTCGAAGTCGGCGAGACGACCACCAGCTCAACGACGCCCTCCGGCAACGCGCTGACGCCCGCCCCGCGATCTCGCGGAACGGGCGTCGCTGGTCTCGCTTACTTCTTGAACGCGTCCTTGACCTTGTCCCCGGCCTGCTTGAGGTTGCCCTTGGCCTGGTCGGCCTGGCCCTCAGTCTCCATCTCCGGGTCGTCGGTGGCCTGGCCTACGCCTTCCTTGACCTTGCCCTTGAGCTCGGTGGCCTTGTGGGCTGCCTTGTCCTCAGTCGCCATGGTCTGTCACCATCCTTCCGTTTCACCATTATGCCTTCCCGCAGGACAGCAGCCAAACGGATCCGGCCGCTTAATCGGGCCGCAGGAAACGCCTAGGCGGGCAGCAGGAACGCCCTCATGGCCGCGATCATCATCGCGATGTCGGCCGTGCCGGACAGCTCCCGTACCGAGTGCATACCCAGTGACGGGTTGCCCACGTCCACGGTCGGCACGGCCAGGCCGGCCGCTACGATCGGGCCGATAGTGGAACCGCTGCGCACGCCACTGCGGTTGACGAAGTACTGGACCGGGACGTCGGCCTGCTCGGTCGCGGCCAGGAACGCCGCCTGGGTCGGGGCGGTGGTGCCGTAGCTGACGTTGGCGCTCACCTTGATCACCGGGCCGCCGCCCAGCGCGATCCAGTGCCCGGGCTCGTGCCGGTCGGGATAGTTGGGGTGGGTGGCGTGGGTCATGTCCGCCGACACGTGCAGCGAGTTCGTCACCGCGCGCAGGAAGTCGTCCCGGCCGCCGCCGCGGGCCAGCACGGACCGCTCCAGTTGCCGGCCCAGCCAAGCCCCGTCGGCCCCGGTGGTGGCCCGGCTGCCGATCTCCTCGTAGTCGAACAGCACGATCGCGCTGACGTGCTCCGCCGCTGGGTCGGCCGCCACCTCGGCCAGCGCGGTCACGCTGGCGAACGAGCAGTTCAGGTTGTCCTGCCGGGCGGCGCTGACGAACTCCTCCGATACCCCGGCCAGCGTCCCGCCGGCCACGTCGAACGTCACCACCTCGAAGCTGAGCACGTCGTCCGGGGTCACCTCAAGCTCGGCCGCCAGGAAGCGTGCGAACCCGCCCGGGTCCGGCTCGCCCAGCGACCAGATCGGCACCAGGTGGCGCTGGGCGTCCAGCTTCAGCCCCTCGCGCACCCCCGGATCGAGGTGGATGGCCAGCTGCGGCACCCGCAGGATGGGCCGGTCCACCCGCATCAGCCGGATCTGCGGCCTGTCCGGGGTGCGTACCATCACCCGGCCCGCCAGCCCCAGGTCCCGGTCCAGCCAGGAGTTCAGCAGGGGGCCGCCGTACACCTCCACGCCCAGCTGCCGGAACCCCGCGCTGCCGGTATCCGGCCGCGGCTTGACCTTCAGGGTTGGGCTGTCGGTGTGCGCCCCGAGCAGCCGGAAGCTCGCGTCGGCCACCGCCCCCTCCGGCACCACCCAGGCGAACAGCGAACCGCCGTCGGTCACCACGTACCGGCCCGGGCCGGACGGCCAGGCGTCGGCCAGGCCGAGCTCGGTGAAACCGGCCGCGAGCAGCCGCCGCTGGGCCTCCGCCGCGGCGTGGTACGGCGACGGCGACGCGTCGATGAACTGGATCAGGTCGAGGGCTGTGTCCCGGGCGTTCATGCCTCCATCCTTGCCGATAACGTGACCCTGGACGGCGGCAGCACGCCGGCCGTCAGGAACGAGGGGGCTGGTATGGGCCAGAAGCGCGGGCTCACCCCGCTCGGGGCGGTGGTGGGGGGCTTCCTCGCCGGGGCCGTGGGCACCGTGGCCATGGACGCCTACCGCTACCTGCGGTACCGGCAGGGTGGCGGCACCGACAGCCTGCTGGCCTGGGAGTTCCCGCCCGTGCCGACCTGGGAGGATGCGCCCGCGCCGGGCCAGGTGGCCAAGCGCGTGGTGGAGGGCTTCACCCAGAAGCCGCTCCCGGACCGCTACGCCAACCTGGCCAGCAACATCATGCACTGGGGCTATGGCTCGGCCAACGGCGTGCCCTACGGCGTGGTGGCCGGCTCGCTGCGCCGCCCGACCCCGGAAATGGGCCTGCCGTTCGGCGTCGCGGTCTGGCTCACCGGCTACGTCGTCCTACCGCTCGGCGGCCTCTACCAGCCCATCTGGAAGTACGACATCAAGACCCTGGCCGAAGACCTGAGCGGCCACCTGGTCTTCGGCGCCGCGACCGGCACCGCCTTCTGGCTCTACACCAAGCTGGCTTGACTGTATCCGGCCGCCGCGGCGGTCTGCATGCTTCCGGAAATTACCGGTCAGGTGCTGAGAATCTTGGCCTTCTGTTTCGCGAACTCTTCCTCGGTCAAGATGCCTTGCTTGACAAGTTCGCCAAGCTGCTGGAGCCGCACGATTGATTCGTCACTGAGCCCACCTGCGGGCGGCCCTGCTGCCGGTGCTGCCTGTGCCGTCTGCTGCTCGGCGAGCGAGGCCGCCACCTGCCGGTCAACCTGTGCCTGCTGCTGGTGCGCCCTGGCGTCGCGGTTCGACGCCATCCCGCCGGCCACCGCCGATGCGGTGCCCGCGACCACTGCCGTTCGCGCCATCGTGCCCAGCAGGCCTGGACCTCGCCGGCCCAGCCCCGCCCTGCGTCCCCTCATGCTGGCTCGCTTTCCGCGACGGCGGCCTGGAACGCTGCCTCCGCTACTTCGCCGGGTACCTCTCCGTGACCGGCCAGCCAACCGCCAGCTTCCTCGACGGTCGAGGCGAACCGGGTCACCCACAGGTTCTCCCAGACCAGGACCGCCGCGCTGCTGCCGGGAGCGAGCGTGTCGCCCGCGAAGGCGATGTCACCCTCGTTGAGCAGACCCAGCACGTCACCGTCGAGATCGCCGAACAACGCCGCTTCGTCCGTTTCCAGCCCCTCGAGTTCCAGGGCTACGACGGCGCCATCGCCGTCCTTGTGCAACACCACCAGGTCGATGATCCGGATCGTGCCGGCGTCGACGAGCTCCTTGAGCGGCTGCACGATAGCTGGACTGAGCTTGCTGCCGGGAAACCCGATTTCCATCCACTCCACCCGCCCGAATGCCATGATCACCCTCCTTGCTGTCGATAGTCCTTCACAACCACTGCTATGGCGATCGTCCCGGCCACCACCGGAACGCCGACCTCTGGCCGACAGAATGGCGTCAGTCCTCGACGGCGAAGGCCTCACGGAGCTGGGCTTCCTGCTCGTCGGACAGGTTCGTCCGGATGAGCTCGGCTTGGACGCCGCGGAACTCCTCCGCTACCTTCTCCTGGTTGGCGCCGGACGTGAGCACGAACAGGGCCGACGTGCCCGGTGTGACCTTGGTGCGGACGTCACGGATGAAGTCGTCGCTGATCCCGACGTCACGCATCGATCCGAACAGCGCGCCGCTGGCCGCACCGATGGCCGCGCCGAGGAAGGGCACGAAGAAGATCAGGCCGAACAGCATTCCCCAGAAGGCGCCGCCTAGCGCGCCTCTCGTCGTGGTGTCGTTCATCTCGTGGGTCGCCGGCCTCTTCTTGCCGACCTCCCAGGTCACCACGGCCGCGTCGTGCAGGTTTATCGCGTATTCCCGGTTCAGTTTCTCCAGCTTCGTTAGTGCCTCGTCGGCACCTTGAGGCGTGTTGAATTTCCATGCGGTAAGCGTGGCCATACCTGCTCCGTCGGGATCGTATGAAAGTGGTACAGATCGCGAAAGCTGCGTTCGCATCCCTCCGTCGCGATTGTTGCCCTCTCGGTGGGCCGGCAGATCACCTTTCACAGGTGATCTGGCCCCGCCAGCGTCACGGCTGCCCTAAAACCTGGCAGTACGCCATATAGAGCTCTCCCCGGCCCGGGGGAGGCGGCGTACTCGCCGGCCTGTATCACCCCGTCAGGAGGAGGCGTGGAGGGTGCGTGCTCTGGTCAAGTTAATCGTTGGTCGAAAACCCACGCGGCACGTCGGTAGGAGACTGCCACCCACCCTGTCAGGGCTAAGGAGCCGGTGTGAGCGAGCACAGGCAAGGGGGAACCCGCGGCGGCTCATGGATGAGGTAACCCGAACGTGGGGTCCCGGCCGGGCCACCGTGCTCGTCGTTGCGATCCTGATCCCCGTCAACGTGATCGATGTCCGGGTGGAACATGTGTCACTCGTTCTGGCCCCGGTGACCGCGGCCGGCTTGTTGCTGATCGCCCGGCGCGCGGGGCTGAGCTGGGCCGAGCTCGGCTTGGGCCCGGGGACATGGCGGCGTGGCCTGGCCGGGGCGGGGGCAGCCATCGGGGCCGTGGCCGTGGTGTTCGCGGCCGGCGCGGCGCTTCCGCTGACCCGCAACAGCTTCCGCGATACCCGGTACCACCTCGGTTGGGGCGCCTTGCTGACCGCCTTCGTGCTCATCCCCCTGGGCACGGTGCTGCTGGAAGAGATCGCCTTCCGCGGCGTGCTCTGGGGGCTGCTCCGCAACTGGCGGGGCACCTGGGTGGCGACGTCGATCTCGTCCGCGCTGTTCGGTCTGTGGCATGTGCTCGCCTCGCTGCACCTGGCCGCGGACAACCAGGCGGTCGGGCAGGCCGTGGGCGGTGGCCTGTCCGGCCAGGCCCTCTCGGTACTGGGCACCGTGCTGTTCACCGCCGCGTCCGGAGTGGTCTTCTGTGAACTGCGGCGCCGCAGCGGCAGCCTGCTGGCCCCGGCCGGACTGCACTGGGCCACGAACGCCCTCGGTGTCCTGGCCTCGTCAGCGGTGTGGGCCTGGGGGACCCGGTGACCGGGGACCCGATGCCGGGAGACCCGGTAGCGGACGGTCCCGCGAGCCCGGCCGCTGATACCGCTGATAACGTCGAGCCGCAGCCAGCCACCCGCCCCGGCGACCGGGCCGAGCGCCTGCCGCGGATCCGCCGGTACCTGGGGCGGTTCAGCCTGGCTGGCTCGGCCATCGCGCTGGCCTGCTTCTGCCTGTCGCTGACGCCGTCGCTGGTCCCCCGGGCCTGGCTCATCCAGGCGGTCGTCTCGGGCCTGATTGCGGTGATGGGGTACGCCATCGGCACCTTCGCCGGGTGGCTGATCCGGACGCTGATCCCCTGGCGGCCGGGACCGTGGGCCCACCGCGCCGCTCGCTGGACGCTGGCCGTGTGCGCGGTGGTGCTGATCCCACTGTTCGGCGTGCTGGGGGCCCGCTGGCAGCACCAGGTCAGAGAGCTGGCGGGCGCCGCGCAGCCGAGCGAGAGCCGCTACGTGTTCGTCGTTTTGATCGCGATCGTGGTCGCGGCACTACTGCTGACGATCGCCCGCGCGCTGTGGTGGGTCATCCGCTGGGTCGCCCGTCTGCTGGGGCGTTTCCTGACCCCCAAAATGGCCACGGCCGGGGCGCTGCTCATCGTCTGCGTACTCCTGGTCCTGCTGGTCAACGGCGTCCTGGTCCGCTTCCTGTCCTCTCGCGCCGATGCCATCTTCTCCGCCCGGGACCGGGAGACACCGGCCGGCGTCGCCGAGCCGGCCGTGTCGCAGCGCTCGGGCGGCCCCGCATCCCTGGTGCCCTGGTCGACGCTCGGCCGGCAGGGCCGGATCTTCGTGTCGGAAGGCCCGACGACCCAGCAGATCAGCGCGTTCACTGGCCAGCCGGCCGAGGAGCCGATCCGGGTCTACGCCGGGCTGCAGTCAGCCCCCTCGATCCCGGCTGAGGCAGCGCTCGCGGTCAAGGACCTGGAGCGGTCGGGAGCCTTCAGCCGGAAGGTCATCGTCGTCGGGACGACGACCGGCACCGGATGGCTCAACCCGGACATGGTCGACCCGGTCGAGTACATGTACGGCGGGGACACGGCGGTGGTCTCCCTTCAATACTCGTACCTGCCGAGCTGGCTGTCGTTCCTGGCCGACAAGCGGCCGGCCCAGGAGGCGGGCCGGGACCTGTTCGACGACGTCTACGATCACTGGGTCCAGCTGCCTGCGGCTCACCGGCCCAAGCTCGTCGTCTTCGGTGAGAGTCTGGGCTCGTTCGGCGGCGAAGCGGCCTTTAGCGGTACCCAGGACATCCGCGACCGGGTGTCCGGGGTGCTGTGGGTCGGCCCCACCAACAGCAACGTCCTGTGGTCCAGGTTCACCGCCGCCCGCCAGCCCAGGACGCCGGAGTGGCGTCCGACCTACGAGGACGGCCAGACGGTGCACTTCGCCGACAGCGCCGCCACCCTCGATCCGTCCAGCCCGGGCTGGCAGCAACCGCGGGCGGTATACCTCCAGAACGCCACCGACCCGATCATCTGGTGGAACCCGGGCCTGGCGTTCCGTTCGCCTGCGTGGCTGAAGGGGCCGCGCGGGCCCGGCGTTTCACCGGCCATGCAGTGGTACCCGCTGGTGACGTTCTGGCAGGTCACAGCGGACATGGCCGATTCGACCTCGGTCCCGCCCGGTGCCGGGCACGTGTACAGCACGCTCGAGGGCGCATCGGCCTGGGCCAGCATCATCCCGCCCCCGGGCTGGACACCACAGCGCACCGCCGCGCTGGCCGAGCAGCAAGCCAACTGACCTGGCCGCCCGGCGAACGCCCCGTCGTCGCAGGCGCCTCATCCGTAGCGGGTGAGGTGAACGTGCCGTCCGGCTGCGGGCGCTCAGGCCCGGTGCGGTGCATGTTCCCGCCCACACCGCTTGGCTTCCGGCCCACACCGCTTGATCAGTCCTCGCGGACGGCTGCCGGCCCACATTGATGTCATCCCCAGAGGGTGACGTTTCCGGTCGGCGCAGATGTCATCGTCCACCTGAGGCGAGGCCGCCGGACACGCAGTTCCCCGAATCCCATCACCGCTGGCCCTTCCGCTGATGAGTCAACCCAGGCACAGCAGGAGGGGGGCACATGACCACGGTTGAGACGGAAGCCCCGGTCGAGGTGCGGAAGTTCTCGCTGGCCACCTTGATCGCGATGGTCGTGGGGTCGATGGTGGGCGCGGGTGTCTTCTCCCTGCCGCGCAACTTCGCCCTGTCCACCGGGGTGCTCGGCGCGCTGATCGCATGGATGATCGCCGGTAGCGGGATGCTGATGCTGGCGTTCGTGTTCCAGACGCTGGCGGTCCGCAAGCCCGAGCTGGACGCGGGCGTATATGCGTACGCGAAGGCCGGGTTCGGCCAGTATCTGGGGTTCTTTTCCGCCTTTGGCTACTGGGCCAGCGCGTGTATCGGGAACGTCACTTACTGGGTGCTGATTTCCTCGACCCTGGGGCTGTTGTGGCCGGGAACGTTCGGCCATGGTGACACCTGGGCTGCGGTGTTGCTGGGGTCGGCGGGCTTGTGGGTGTTTCACTTCCTGATTTCCCGCGGGGTGCAGGGAGCGGCCGTCATCAACACGATCGTGACGGTGGCCAAGATCGTCCCGATCCTGACCTTTATCGGGGTGGCGATCTTCGGGCTGAAGGCGCACGTCTTCAGCGGGAACTTCTGGGGTGGGGAGCCGAAGACCGCCAGTGCCCTGTTTGGCCAGGTGCGGAGCACCATGCTGATCACCGTGTTCGTCTTCTTGGGCATCGAGGGTGCCAGCGTGTACTCGCGGTACGCCAAGAGGCGGCAGGACGTCGGCCGGGCGACCCTGCTGGGGTTCCTGGGCGTCCTGGTCTTGTTCGCGGCGGTGACGATCTTCTCCTACGGCATCTTGTCCCGTGCGGAGCTGGAGGGGCTGAGGCAGCCATCGATGGCCGGGGCGATGGAAACCGTGGTCGGTCACTGGGGCCTGGTGTTCATCAGCATCGGGGTGGTCGTCTCGGTGCTGGGTGCCTATCTGGCCTGGACGATGATGTCCGCCGAAGTGCTGTTCGTGGCGGCCAAGGACAAGGACATGCCGTCTTTCCTGGCCCGGACCAGCAACAACGACGTTCCGATTCCCGCGCTGGTGATGACCAGCATCCTGATCCAGGCGGCGCTGGTCGTCACGCTGTTCTCCTCCGACGCCTTCACGTTCATGCTCAAGCTGTGCAGCTCGCTGTCGCTGGTCCCCTATCTGCTCGCGGCCGCTTACGCGCTGAAGCTGGGGGCCAGCGGGGAGACCTATGAAACCCAGCCCCGGAACCGGAGAAAGGAGCTGGTTGTCGCCGGGCTGGCCACCTTCTACGCCGTGTTCCTGATCTTCGCCGCTGGGGTTGACTTCCTGCTGCTGTCGTTCATCATCTACACGCCCGGCACGGTCCTGTTCGTCATGTCCCGTCGCGAACAGAATCGCCGCGTTTTCTCCCGGGCCGAATTGATCATCTTGGTTATCGCCGTGGCCGGCGCCCTCGCCGGGATCGTCAGCCTGGCCACGGGCGCGATCTCTATCTAGGTGCGATCTCTATCGAGGAGGAATGGCATGACTGAGGAAACGGCGCCGTCATCGGCTTTCGGTGTCCATTCAGAGGTGGGCCAGCTGCGGAAGGTCCTGGTGTGCGCGCCGGGACTGGCGCATGAGCGGCTGACCCCGTCGAACAATGACGATCTGCTGTTCGACGACGTGCTGTGGGTGCAGAACGCTCGCCGCGACCACTTCGACTTCATCAGCAAGATGCGTGACCGCGGAGTCGAGGTCGTGGAACTGCACAACCTGCTGGCCGAGACCGTGGCCATACCGGAAGCCAAGAGCTGGCTGCTGGATCGCAAGATCACCGTCAATGAGGTGGGCCTCGGCTTGGTCGCCGATACGCGGGCGTTCCTGGAGAGCCTTGAGCCGCGGAAGCTGGCCGAGTTCCTGATCGGCGGCTTGGCGACCACCGACCTGCCCGACGATTTCCGCTCCGGCTACCTGGCGCTGGCCCGCGAGCACACCGGCGTCCGTGAATACCTCATGCCGCCGCTGCCGAACACCCTCTACACCCGGGACACCACCTGCTGGATCTACGGCGGCGTGACGCTCAATCCGCTGTACTGGCCCGCCCGGCACGACGAGACACTGCTGATGAAGGCGATCTACACCTTTCACCCCGACTTCACCGGGGCCAATGTCTGGTGGGGTGACCCGGAAAAGGACTGGGGCCTGGCCACCCTCGAAGGCGGTGACGTCATGCCGCCCGGCAATGGGGTGGTGCTGATCGGCATGAGCGAGCGTTCGTCCCGGCAGGCGATCACGCAGGTCGCGGCGGCCCTGTTCGAGCACGGCGGGGCGGAACGGGTGATCGTGGCCGGCATGCCCAAGTTGCGGGCGGCCATGCATCTGGACACGGTCTTCACCTTCGCCGACCGGGACTGCGTGACGATCTACCCGGAGATCGTCGACGGCATCCATACGTTCACCCTGCGGCCGGGAGACAAGGGCACGGTCGACGTCACCGCGGAGAAGACCCCCTTCGTCGACGTGGTCGCCGCCGCCCTGAAGCTGCCCCACCTGCGGGTCGTCAGCCTCGACGGCGAGGCCTACGCCGACGAACGCCAGCAGTGGGACAGCGGCAACAACCTCGTCGCCGTCTCACCCGGCGTGGTCTTCGCCTACGACCGCAACACCCGCACCAATGCCTTGCTGCGTAAGGCCGGGATCGAGGTCATCACCATCACCGGGGCCGAACTCGGCCGCGGCCGCGGCGGCGGCCACTGTATGACCTGCCCGCTGATCCGCGACCCGGTCGACTTCTAGCCGGACCGGAGACAGTACCGATGAGACCCACCATCGTCATGGTCCTGGTCTTCATCAGCGCACTCACCGTCCTGATGATCACCTGGATTGCCCCCGCCGTCCGCCTCCACAACAGCGCCTGCGAACGGTACCCCTATACCTCCGGCTGCCGCTAACCGGGAAGGGAAAGTTAGTGAACAGCTACAGCATCAAACAGGCCCTCGAGCTGTTCTTGGCGCTGTTTGCCCTCTACAGCCCGTTCGCCGCGCTGCCCTCCTACCTTCCCACCCTGGGGCGGATGGACCGCAAAGAGCACGTCCGGCTGGCCGTGGCCCTTTTCGTCAATGTCGTCGTCGTCAGCCTGGTCTCGCTGTGGATTGGCGAGAAGCTCCTCGTCTTGCTCGGCGTCTCTACCGCGGCCCTGTCCGCTACCGGAGGGATCGCGTTGATGTTCGAGGCCGTGCCGCTGATGCTCGGCCTGCACGACCAAAGCCACGACACGTCGCCCGCAGCCGGAGTTACCGAGACCGTTACCGAGGCCGAGGCTCCCGAGGAGGCTCCCAAGGAGGCCTCCCTGGTCTCATGGCGATCCGTGGCCTTCCTGCCGGTCACCTTCCCGCTGACCATCGGCGGCGCCACCATAGGGCTGCTGATCTCCTTTTCCGCTAACGCCCACAACTCGGGCGGCCGGCTGGTCCTCTCGGTCGCCGGCCTGGCCTACGCCCTCGTGACAGGCATCACCATCTACCTCTCGAGCCGCCTGCACCCCCACCTTTCTGAACGGGCACTGATGCTGTTCGACCGGATCGCCGGCATCCTGCTCACCGCCATCGCCGCCATCCTGCTGGCCAGCGGAGGAACTCGCCTCGTCGTCGACGTGCTGAACAGCATTCACGGCTGACAGCACCGCTGGAACCTGACGGAAGGAGACCGGGTGACCCGGACCGAGCCCAGCTCACCGGCGCCGTCGCCCGCCGGCCTGCCCGACGTGCCGGCCACCACCGAGGAGCGGCGGGCGTCCGGCCGCGCCGCCCGCCAACGCGCGCCGGCAGGCGCGCTGGGACGGTGGGGCAGAAAGGACCGCCAGCACAGCGCGCTGGCCACGATCCTCGCGCAGAACGAGATACGGGTTCCCGGCCTCGTCCCCATCCGGCATCAGCGGATGGCCGCCTCGCCCTGGGCCTACTATCGGGGCGCGGCCGCTGTCATGGCCGCTGACCTGGCCGCGCAGCCCGACAGCGGACTGATCGTGCAGTTGTGCGGTGACGCCCACGTGCTGAACTTCGGCCTGTGGGCCACCCCGGAACGGAACCTGTCGTTCGACCTGCGTGACTTTGACGAGACCCACCCCGGGCCGTTCGAATGGGACCTCAAGCGCCTCACCGTCAGCCTTGTCGTCGCGGCGCGGGAGAATCAGCTCGGTCCGTCGGCGGCCCAAGCTGCGGTGCGCGACTGCGTCGAGGCGTACCGAGCCCGCATGCACCGGTATGCCAACCTGCCCGAGCTCGACATCTGGTACGACAGCATCCACGCCGACAGCCTGGTTGGCTACTTCGAGCCTGCTGACCAGGGCCGCGTCTCGGTCCACATCGAGAAAAAACGGCAACGCCGCACGAGTCGCGGGGCGTTGGCCAAGCTGACGACGATGGCGCACGGCCGCCCCCGCATCACCGAAGATCCCCCGATCCGCGTCACCGTCAGCGACCAGGAGCAAGCCGACGTCGTCGGGCACCTCCTGGCCGAGTACCGGCTCACCCTCACCGAAGATCGCCGGGCACTGTTCGACCGCTTCACGTTGGTCGACATGGTCCGGCAGGTGGTCGGGGTGGGCAGCGTCGGCATGCGGGTCTACCTCGTGCTCCTGGAGGGCCGCAGCGGCGCCGATCCCTTGTTCCTTCAGCTCAAGCAGGCCGGGCCCTCGGTCTACGAGGCACACACCCAGGCCAGCGTGGCCGGCCGCCACGGCGCGCGCGTGATCCGCGGCAAGCGGCTGATCCAGAGCGCGACCGACATCTTCGTCGGCTGGGGTTCGCTGCACGGCCAGGACTACTACGTGCGGCAGTTTCGCGACATGAAGATCATCCCCACCCCGGAGCTGATCGCTCCCCGGCTCCCCGCGTTCGGCACCGCGTGCGGTGAGGTCCTCGCCCGAGCCCACGCCCGGACCGGGGATCCTGTCGCCATTGACGGCTACATCGGCAAAGGCCCCGCGTTCAGCACCGCGATCAGCCGGTTCGCCCACCTGTACGCCGAACAGAACGAACGGGACCACACAGAGCTGGTCGGCGCCATCAAGGCCGGGGCCGTTGATGCCGCGCTGGATCGTGACGGCTGATGCCGGACGACCCTTCCGGCCAGGCACAGATGCCGCCCGCCGGCCAGGCGGAGTTCCGCAAGCTGATCGTCAGTCTCGGTATCGCGATGGTGGCTGCGGGGGACGCCGTCGACATCATCGAGGAATCGCTGCGCCGGATCGTCGATGCCTACCAGGTCGCCGGGCTGCAAATCGCGCTGCTGCCCACCTCCATGTTCGTGCAGACGGGTACCGATGACCGCGCCCACGTGCAGTTCACCTCCCAGGTGGCACCGGCGTTGCGCCTTGATCAGATTGACCGGCTGTACCAGCTGGTAAGGCAGGCCGAACGGGCTCAGCTCACCACCTCCGAGGCGATGCGCCAGCTCGGTGACGTCTACCGCCAGCCGCCGGCGTTCCGGTGGCCGTTGCGGACCCTCGGCCATGCCGTCCTGACCGTCGGCCTCGTTCTCCTGCTCGAGCCCACACCGGGCGGGATCGCCGCGGCGTTCCTGGTCGGCCTGCTCATTGGCGTGATCAAACTGACCAGGCTCCAGGCCGCGGCGTTCATCCTGCCGGTCATAGCGTCGTTCCTCGCATCCGCCGCCGTGTTCGGGTCGGCCGGCCACCTGCCCGTTGACAACCCGATCCGTCTTCTGGTGGCCCCCTTGGTCACTTTCCTCCCCGGCGGAATGCTGGCTATCGCCACCATGGAGATCGCCGCCGGGCAGATGGTCTCTGGCGCCAGCCGCCTGGTGAATGGCTTTGTCCAGCTCGCGCTGCTGGCGTTCGGCATTCTCGCCGGGGGTGCCCTGGCTGGTGCGAAGCCGGCTGACTTCACTGACCACCGGGTGGCCGGGTTCGGTCCCTGGGCGGGCTGGGTCGGCGTCACCGTGTTCGCTATCGGCCTCTACCTGCACTTCTCGGCGCCGCTTCGGTCCATGCCATGGATCCTGCTGGTTCTGTACGTCGCCTTCGCGGGTCAAGTGGCTGGTGATGTGCTGTTCAGCGCCCGGATCAGTGGGTTCTTCGGCGCGGTGGCGATGACGCCGGTGGTCCTGTGGGTCGAGCAGCTGCGGCACGGGCCGCCAAAACTGGTCACGTTCCTGCCGGCGTTCTGGCTGCTGGTGCCGGGTGCGACGGGGCTGATCGGCGTCACGCAGATCGTCGGAACCGGGGCCGGTGCCGCATCCAGGGGCTTGTCCGACACGCTCGCCACCATCATCTCCATTTCCCTGGGCGTCCTGATCGGCGCGGCCGCGTACCGCTCGGCCGACGCGGGATACCGCCAGCTCACACGGTTCGGGTGGCGGTCATGAGGGCGGAGTCCAGCGGCACCGCCGAAGCCGGCGGCACGGGCGACACTGCCGAACCCCGCCTCGCCGAGAGGATTGAGCGCGAGAAGTCACGCCCGCTGCCGTGGCGGACCGTGGTCAAGCGGGCCGTGGTCGTCCTCATCGCCGGTGTCGCCATCTACCTGGTATTCCCGGCGATCACCGAAGTGTTCGCCTCGTGGCCGAAGCTGTCCACGCTGAACTTCTGGTGGCTGGCGGTGGCAATCGCGGCCGAGGCAGCTCACTTCACGTGCACGTTCGCCCTGCAGCGGCTGGCCCTGCGGACCAGGGCCTGGTTCCCGGTCGTCACGTCGCAGCTGGCCGGGAACGCCATCACCCTCATCATGCCCGGTGGTGCGGCCGTCGGCGCCGCCGTGCAGTTCCGGATGCTGGCGGTGAGCCTCGGCGACGCGACCGCGACCGTCGGTGGCCTGGCCGCGTTCTCGTTGCTGGGCGTGGCCGGGCTGCTGGCCCTCCCGGTCCTGGCCCTCCCGGTCATCCTGATCGGCGTGCCCGTCAGCCGGGGACTGGCCAACGCGGCGTACTTGGGCGCGGCCGGGTTCGTGATCTTCGCTGTATTCGGGGCGATGGTCCTCGTTTACGACGCCCCGCTGCGCTGGACCGGCCGGGTGGTACAGAAGGTAATCAACTGGGTGCGCCGGAAGGGGACAACGGTGACCGGGCTGGACACGACCCTGGTGGCTCAGCGCGACGAAATCCGGGCCACGCTCGGACAGCAGTGGTGGCAGGCCCTGCTGCTTTCCGCTGGTCGGCTGTTCTTCGACTATCTGTGCCTGCTGGCCGCGCTGCGCGCCACCGGGAGCCGGCCCCGTCCGGCCCTGATACTGGTGGTCTATGCGATCGCGGGCATCATCGGGATGATTCCGATCACCCCCGGCGGTCTGGGAGTGGTGGAGGCGAGCCTGACCGGGCTGCTGGTCCTGGCTGACGTCAACTCCGGCGCCGCCGCCCTGAGCACGCTGACCTACCGCCTCGCCTCCTACTGGGCGCCGCTGGCTGTCGGACCCATCGCCTACGGCCTGTTCCGTCTCCGGTACCGCGACCGCTCGTCGTCCCCGCCATGAGCGGGTGTCGCCCGGCGGTTACAGCAGTTCGAGTCGGTGGGCTTGCCGCACGGCCTCGCGCCGTCCTCGTACCGAGAGCTTGCGGTAGATGGAACTGACGTGTGTTTTCACTGTGTTGACCGACACGTAGAGGTCGTCAGCGATCTCGCTCGCGGACATGTTGGCCGCGAGAAACCGCAAGATCGTCCGTTCCCGCTCGGTAAGAGCCTGGAACAGGCCGTCGTCCGGCGGTGACATGAGCTCCGGCGGCGGGTCGGCGGGGACCGGCACCTGACGGGGCCATCTGGCCGCGAGCATCGGGTGACGGGCGAGCAGCGGGGCGAAGGTGTCACCCACCCGGGCGAACGGTATCGTGATTTTGACGTCGGCGAGTTCCACGGCGTGGTCGAGGGCCTCCACGGCGCGGCTGTCGGCGCCTTCAGCCAGCGCGATCTGGGCATCGCACAGCAGGGCGTCGATGAAAAGGACGCGGTTGGCGTGCACGCTTGACGCGGAAATGACCTCGCGGACCCAGCTGTCGGCGGCGCGGCACTGGCCCAAGGCGAGATGGGCCCGCGCCGCCGCGACGCCAACGGCGGTGAGGTAACGAGTGCGCCGGTAGGGTTCCAGCCGGCGCAGCGCAGCGTGGGGGCGGCCGAGCAGCGTTTCGATGGTGGCTAGCTCGGCGTCGCGGTACACGGTGAGCAGGCCGCCATGGGCGGTGAGCACCGGGTCGTTTTCCAGCGCGGCCTGGGCCTTGTTGAGGTCACCGACTGCGATGAGGTAGTTGGCCCGGATGAACGCGACGTTTGCGGCCAGTCGCGGATCAGTCTGAAGGGCGCCGGAAGCGGTCACCCGCTGGAGCGCCTGTCCCATCGTGGTCAGGTCGGTCTGCATGTAGGCACAACGCGCGATAGCGACGTCCAGCAGGACGGGGGCGGACAGACCGGGATGAGCGGCCAGCAGCGCCGACGCCCGGGAAATGGCGTCCTCGGAGTGCCTCAGCCGCCCGGCTGAGGCTTCGGCAACGCCCAGCACGGCCAGCATGTCGAGCTTCACGGGCGGGGCGGCGTCGGCGTCGGCGTCGGCGAGCGCGTGGCGCAGCAGCGGCTCGACGTCTTGAGGCCGGCCGCCGCCAAACATGGCGCGCGCCTGGATCAGCCGCAATGTCGAGCGCAGGCCCGGAACGGCGGTAACCTGCGCGCTGCTGACCGCGTCGGCCAGCAGCGCCGCGACGGCGTCGGCCAGCGCGGTGTACTGGCCGGCCGCGCGGGCAAGCAGGATCTCAGCCAGGGACAGGGCTAGTCCTAGCCGCGGGTCGGCCGGTCCCGCGGCGGCGCGTTCGGACTGCAGGCGGCCCAACTCGGTGGCCGCGCCGTCAGGCGTGGCCGTCAGGGCGGTAATCGCCCAGCGCCCGGCACGGGCTTCCCCGGAGCCTTCGGCCTCCAAGGTGGCTACGGCACGGGCGAGCGCGGGCATGTCCAGGGCCAGGTGGGGGTGGCCGGCCTGGCTCACGAACGCACGGGCCAGGCCATCGCAGACGAGGAGAGACACGGCCAGATGCGGGTCAGCGCCGTCCAGGACCCAGCGCAGTGCGCTGAGCGGGTCACCCTGGGCGGCGAACCATGCGGCGGCTCGGCGGCGGCCGGCTGAGAGCTGCTCCCGTGGCTGGCCTTGGGCAAGGCCGCCCAGCACGTCACGGAAAAGTTGGTGCAGCCGGAACGCGCCGCCAGCCGCGTCCATCGGGGTAACGAAGGAGTTGTCCTGCGCGAGCGCGGTCAGCATTTGGCGGCATCCGGTCAGGCCGGTGACTGCGTCGGCCAGCGGCCCGTTCAGCGTGTCAAGGAAGCTGGTCTCGACCAGCAGGCGGCGCACCGCCTCGGGCTGCTGGGCGAGCACCTCTTCCATCAGGTACTCACCGATGCTGCCGCGGTCGGTGGCGAACTGGACGATGAACTGCGCCGGTTGGTCCATGTTCCGCATACGCAGGGCGGCCAGCTGCAGCCCGGCGGCCCAGCCCTCGATCCGCTGCATGAGCATGTCCGTGTCAGCTGGGCTGAGCTGAACGCCGTGAGCGCGAAGCAAATCACCGGTTTCGGCGCGGGTCATGGCCAGGTCCGAGCTGCGTAGCTCGCTCATCTGGCCGGCCAGCCGGTAGCGGTGTAGCGGCAACAGCGGGTCTCGGCGGGCGGCCAGCACCAGGCGGATCCGCTGCCCCCAGAAGCGGACGATCTGGTCGAGGCCGACGGTGATCTGCGGGTGGGTGAGCACATGTGCGTCGTCGATCACCACCACGGTCGGCGCCCCCGGATCGGGTTCCTGCTGCAGATGCATGCGCAGCAATTCGGCGACTGCGCCGTCCCGCCACGCCGAGGCCGGCGGCCGGGACGCCTTCGGATTACCGAGCACCGCGCGCAAAAGCAGGGGCCAGAACGATTGGGGATCATTGTCCGACGGCGACAACGCCAACCAGGCGACGGCTCCGTCTTGCTGCCGGTACCAGTCGCTGAGCAGCACTGTTTTCCCAGCGCCCGGCCCGGCGGCGATGATGGTCAAAGGCCTGACCACAGCCCGGCTGACCATCTTCAGCAAGCGAGGGCGCGTCACGGTATAAGGTGGCAGGGGTGGGACGATCAGCCGTGGTTCCATGACGGAAACCGCTCCCTGATCTCCCATGGAATCGATGATAACGGGCGCGTTGAGACGGGTCCACGGTCACCAGGCGGCGTGGCCGCCGCGGGACGCTTCGCTCCAGCAGTGACCATTCATGCCAAAAGCATGACAGCGGCGGGCCAGCCGGTCAGCATCATGAGCCTACTGCGGTGGCGTGAGGCCGCATGATCCGATCTGGAGGAGGTGGTCAGGTGCCGGCGGCATTCGAGGTCCATGTCCGCGGGACGCTTCCGGCCGGTGCGGCCGAGTTGTTCGGCGACCTGGACGTAACCCGCCGCCGCGAGGTCACGGTGATGCGCGGCGAGATGGATCAGGCCGCCTTCCACGGGCTGATGGAGCGGATCCATGTACTCGGGCTGGAGCTGCTCACGGTCCGGAGAATTCGCAGCGTGGGTCCGCCGCTGCTTCCCTGACCCGCCGGCCTGCGGACGAGGCGTGGCCGCCGGGAGGCGTATCACCATCAATGGATGATTCCGTCCGGGACGGCGGCGTCCAGGATGGTCCACAGCCGACCCCATGCTCGTGACGCCCAACGGCTCGACGGAGGCAGACACGATGAGTAGACGTCTTTACGAGATCCGGGTGCGCGGCTCAATCGGACCGGCGGCACGTCAGGCGTTCACCGGCCTGGTTATCGACGAGGAGCCGCCGACCACGGTGCTCACCGGCCAGCTGTCGCAGGAGGGCCTGCATTCGCTGCTCGAGCGAACGGAGGCGCTGGGCCTGGAAGTGCTCGAGATCCGGGAGGGGATGGCCCCCTTTTCCCCGGCCGATCCGCCGGGCGCACACCGCAATCTGCCCCAGGAGCCAGATCCCTCTCACTAGATAATCCGGCCGGGTCGTGCGGCGGGCGCAGACGGTTGAAGGCCCGCTTCCGGATCCCGGGTTCATGCCTCACGGATGAGGCGCGTGCTGGTCGGCCAGGCCAAACTGGTTTGACATGAGCCGAGCGGTGTTGACGAAGAAGTCGCTTGCCGGAGTGGCTGCCGCCGCCACCTTGGTTGTGGCTGCCTGCAGCTCCGGTAGCGGATCTTCCAGTGGTACCGGGAGCGCGTCAGCCCGCGCGTCGGCCAGCGCATCAGCATCAGCCCGGCCTACGCCCGTGCTGACCGTGTGCCAGGACGTCAACTCCGTCCGCCACGCCCTGAGCAGCATCGTCGCGACCAGCATCGGCCAGGCCCCGATCAGCGAGATCCAGGCCGTAACGCGGGCCATGCAGACCGCCCTGACCGATCTCAGTAACACCGTCTCCGGCCAAACCGAGTGGAGCAGCCAGATCTCCGCCTTGAAGACGCAACTGGACCGGCTGGAGTCCGCCGCCAGCAGCGACGCCTCGGCACCCCCTACCAATGGCGGCCGGTCCACTGTCGCCGCGGCCAAGGCCAACGTCGTCGCCGCCGCCGGGCGGCTGCTGTCGGCGGTCGGGAACCGCTGCCCCGCCTCGACCCCCCCCCCCCTGCCCACTTACACGTGAAAAGGAACCAGTCGCAATACCGACACCGTGTGGTCCGGCCTCGACGAGCTGAGGCCGGTTCTCGCCGGCTTTTACCGGGACTTGCACGCCCATCCCGAACTGTCGCTGCAGGAGTACCGCACCGCACAGCGGGTGGCTCAGGCGTTGCGGACCTTCGGGTTCGAGGTCACCGAGCAGGTCGGGGGCACCGGAGTGGTCGGCCTGCTGCGCAACGGCGACGGCCCGGTCGTGATGCTGCGCGCCGACTTTGCCGCCCTTCCGGTCCAGGAGCAGACCGGTCTGGCGGACCCGCGCCCCGGGCGGGCGCCCCGGGGGGCCGGCCGCGGAGGGGCGGG
>CAXUJF010000014.1:13211-31197 GCA_964250865.1 uncultured Streptosporangiaceae bacterium | reverse complement strand
GTACCAGACCTCCATGTGCCGGGCGCTGTTCCAGGCCAGGGTGGCGACGCGGTCCCCCCGCCCGCCACCCCCGCCGGCCGCCCGCCGCGCCCGCCCGCCTCGGCTGGCCGACCACCCGCGTACCCCTGCTGATCAACACCCAGCCCCGGGACGGCCGCGCCGCCTGTGTACGATGTGGGTTCTGCGTAGGCTTCCCGTGCCCGGTCGACGCGAAGAACGGCAGCGACGTCGCGGCCTTGCCCAAGGCGATCCGCCTGGGTGCCCAGTTGCTGGCCGGCACGCAGGTGGTGCGCATCAGCGACGACGGATGCGTCGACGTCGTCGCCGGCACCGGGCACCGCACCATCCTCGCCGGGCGCATCGTCCTGGCCGCGGGCGCCATCGAAACCGCCCGTCTCCTGCAGGTCAGCCGCATCGGCAACGACTGGGTCGGTGACTGTCTGCAGGGTCACACCTACGCCGGCGCCTACGGCCGCTTCGACGACGCGGTCGTCGACGGCCTCGGACCCGGGCCGTCGGTGGCGACGCGCCGCTTCTCACATCACAACGATGGTGTCGTCGGCGGAGGGCTCCTGGCCAACGACTTCGTCAAGCTTCCTGTGCTGTTCTACCTGCGCGCGCTTCCCCCCGATGCGCCACGACACGGACAGGCCGCCATCGACGAGGTGATTCGCTGGTATCTGCGTACCGGCCATGTCTGGGGCCCCGTCCAGGAAGTGCCGACCCGGGCCGCGCGCGTCCGGCTGTCGGCCCGCACGGCGGACGGGGCCGGCGTTCCCGTCGCCCGACTAGAGGGCAGCCAGCACCCGGAGGACATCCGCACCGCGAAGCTGCTCGCCGCCAAATCAGTAACGTGGCTGCAGGAGGCGGGCGCGCATCACACCTGGCCGGTCCAGCCCCAGGCCCGCGCCCTGTCCGGCGGACAGCATCAAGCCGGTACCGCTCGCATGGCCGAGACTCCCCAAGCCGGCGCCACCGACCCGAACGGCCGGGTCTGGGGTACCGAGCGCATCTACGTAGCCGACGCCAGCCTCCACGTCACCAACGGCGGAGCCAACCCGTCGCTCACCATCATGGCCCTGGCCTGGCGATCGGCCGCCCACATCGCTGCCCTGTGACCGTGGGTGCGAAGCTGAGCCGCCGCGGCACTGGTGTCAGCTTCCGGGCTGCCCGGTGGCAGGCGCAGGGGTCTTTGGCGCGGGGCGCCGGGCCGCGCTGCCGGAATCTTTGTGCAGGCGGGTCACGCCGAGGGCGGGGCGGTATAGGTCAGGCCGCCGAGGGCCAGGCCGGTGAGGATGATCCCCATCCAGTCCAGGCGGGCCGGTCTCCGTACCGGCAACGCAGGGATCAGCCGGAAAGCGATGACGAAGGCGGCGGCACCGAGGGGCACGTTGATGAGGAACAGCCATGGCCAGCTGGCGTAGGTGGTGATGAATCCGCCGGCCAGCGGCGCGACGACCGGAGCAGTCAGCGCCGGCCAGACGATGAAAGAAATCATCCTCATCAGGTCGGCTTTGGCCGTGGTCCCCAGCACCGCCAGCCGGCCGACCGGAACCATCATCGCCCCGCCGACGCCCTGGACGACACGCCAGGCCACCAGTTCGCCGATGCTCCGGCTGGTCGAGCACAGCAGCGACGCGACGGTGAAGATCACGATGGCGACCAGGGACACCTTCCGGGTGCCGCAGCGGGCCACCATCCAGCCACTGAGCGGAATGAGCATGGCCAGGGTGATCAGGTAGGCGGTGACCACCAGCCCGATCGCCGTCGCGGGGACGTGCAGCGCGGCGCCGATCCGCGGCGCCGCGGTGGACACGATCGTGCCGTCGAGAATCTCCATGAACATGCAGCCCGCGACCAGAAAACCAATCCGGCGCTGCCTCGCATCAATCACAGCAGTCCGTAGAGAGTCAATTCTACGGAGCCGCGACTTGCCTCGTCAGGACCGATCCTCCCGACGCTGAATCGGCGCTCTAGTACCGGATTAGGTTGGTGGTCGGGTCGTTGGCCGCGAGGTGGAGATGCGCGGTCGAGTGGTGCGCACCGTGCCCGTAAGCCGGGTAGCTGCCCTGGGTAGTGCCGTACCACGGTCGACCTGGTTCTTGCCGACCTTCGTCCACTTCACTGCGTACACGGCGCCGTCGCCCAGCGGCAGGTAGCCGAACCTGCCGTACTGAGCCTTTTTCATCCTCGTCGCGCGACGAGCAGGCCAAGGGTTCGGCTGGACCACTTGCCTGGAGGAGGGCGGGCGGGCCGCGACTTCAACCGGGTGATTGACAGGGTGAGGGGCCGGACGTAGTGTCGTTTCAACCAAGAGGTTGAAACGGGGAGCCGATGGCCGCGGACACACTGACCCGAGTCTTCTCCGCCCTCGCCGATCCGACGCGCCGCGACATCGTGGCCAGGCTCGCCGAGGGCGAGGCGACGGTGGGCCAGTTGGCCGAGCCGTACCGGATGACACTGCAGGCTGTCTACAAACACCTGCGGGTCCTGGAGGACGCCGGGCTGGTGAGCCGGCCGCATGGGCCGCAGCCCCGGCCAGTGCGACTGGAGACCGAGGTCCTCACCCAGATAGAGACCTGGATCGAGCGATACCGGCGGCACGCAGAGCAGCGGTACCGCCGTCTGGACGCCCTCTTGGCGACCATGAGCCACACCGACGACAAGGATGGCGCCGACGATGTCAACGGCCACAGAGACGGTCATCGAGGCTGACCCGAAGCTGCCGATCATCCGGATCACTCGCGAGTTCGCGGCCACGCCCGGGCAGCTGTTCCGGGCCCACACCGACCCCGCGCTGTTCGCCCAGTGGGTCGGCCCGGACGCCGCCGACACCCGGACCGAGCACTGGGACGCCCGCACCGGCGGCAGCTGGCGGTACACCGCCAGGCTCGGCGGCACAGAGCACGCGTTCCACGGCTGCTTTCACGAGGTGCGCCCGGACCGCATTGTGCAGACCTTCACCTATGAGGGCGAGCCCGACGGCGTCGCCCTGGAGACCTTGTGGTTCGAGGACCTTGGCGGCGGCCGCTCCCGGCTGCGCTCGCAGTCCCTTGTGGACAGCTTTGAGGGCCGGGACGCCTGGCTGGCCAGCGGCATGGAGGCCGGCGTCAACGACGGTTACGCGACGTTGCAGAGGATGGTCGACGATGGCGCTATCTGAGCACCCCGCAGAGCGGCACCGGCAGATCGGCGGGCTGTTCACCGAACGGGTCCTCGCGGCCCGCGACTGGGACGCCCCGTCCCCGGTCGCCGGCTGGACCGCGCGCGACGTGGTGCGGCACCTGACCGAGTGGTTCCCCCCGTTCCTCTCCGCCGGCGCGGGCATCCAGCTGCCCGGCGGGCCCTCGGTGGACGAGGACCCGGTATCGGCCTGGCGGGCGCACTGTGATGCGGTGCAGGCCCTGCTGGACGACCCGGCCACCCAGGACCGGGTGCTGGCCAACCCCCACATCGGCGAGCTGCCGCTGGACCGCGCGGTCGACCAGTTCTACACCGCGGACGTTTTCATGCACACCTGGGACCTGGCCAGGGCCACCGGCCAGGACGACCGGCTGGACGCCGACCTCTGCGGCCAGCTGCTGGCCGGCATGGAGCAGTTCGAGGAGGCCATGCGCTCCTCCGGCCAGTACGGGGCCAGGGTCGAGGTGCCTCAGGACGCCGGACCCCAGGTCAGGCTGCTGGGCTTCATCGGCCGCGACCCCTTCTGGCCCCCTCCTCGCGCTGTCAGGGCCCTTCCTGCCGGGTGCCAAGACTGAGCGTTGTCATCCTCCGATTTCGCGGGTTTGAAGGACGTGGATCGCCTTGGCCAGCTGGCCGGCGAGCCAGCGGCAGCAGCGGAGCTTGCGCAATGCACTTCACCCCGACCAGCTCGTCGTGGCTGAACCTGGTCGAGCGCTGGTTCGCCGAGCTCACCAACCGCAAGCTCCGCAGGTCAGCACACCGCAGCGTCAGAGAACTCGAAACCGACATCCGCAAGCGGATCAACGAGTGGAACAAGGACCCTAAGCCGTTCGTCTGGGTCAAGACCGCTGACGAGATCCTCGAAACCCTCGCCGCCTACTGCGGGCTAATTAATGACTCAGAACACTAGCTACACTTCCTTGCCCGCGTTCAGACCATTTAGCATATCCAGCAGCTTTATTGTCGTGCTCCAGCTCCGGATGGTCATAGAACTGTAGAGTGGTGAGGCCACGATCTTACTCAGGCGGCTTTTGGTGCGTAGCGCGCCAAGGCGCTGCGAGTAGATCACGCCGTCACCTGGCCAGACCTGGTCGACGCCCTCACGCGGATTGAAAACCGGCATAGCCTGGGCCGCATCGATGTCTATCAGGAAGATGGCATCGCTGTGATATTTTTCAGGCTGATCCCCGAAAGCGTCTGGCTTTTCATCGATGACGCCTTGAAGCTGGCTGCGAGACAACACCAGCACTTTAACGAGCTCGCTATCCAGCTTAAAGCTTTTAATCAGCGCGGTTTCAACCACGGCTTTAATTTCATCGCTGGGTTTGTCGGACGTCAGTAGCGCGTTACCGCTAGCAATGTAGGTTGAAACATCAGCAAAGCCCAGCCCTTCCAGGCAGGTTTTCAGGGCCGCCATTGGCACAATATTTTTACCGCCCACATTGATGCCGCGCAGCAGTATGACATAAGCGTTCATCAAGCCTCATCTGACCTTCCCAGCGGGAACAGAACTCTTCGCCGCGGTCATGATTGCGGCGCGCGGGCGGCTATGCGGTCTCGCTCGCCGGGGGCCAGGGTGCGGACGACCAGGAAGGTGACGCCATCCGGGGTGCCGGGCTGGTGGGAACTGCCCGGTTCGCCGCGGATGACGGTGCCCGGGCCCGAGCTGCGGTACTGGTCGACGAACGTCCCCGCCAGGACGTAGACCGTCTCCTCACCGCCATGCTCATCGACGCCGGGCAGGGTGAAACCCGCATCCCACTGCACGATCGCCACGTAGAGGTCGTCCTCGAGGCGGAGGATCTTGCGGCGGCTGGCGGGGGCCTGCCGCTCCCACTCGAGGTCGTCCGCGTGGGCGTAACTCATGCCGGGAGTGGACCGCGGTTCGGTCGTCGTCATCGCGTTGCCCTTTCGCAGGCCCGTTAGGTGACCCGGATGGTGTCCTGATGGTGCAGGGTCAGGAGTTTCTGCAGCGCGGTGGTGTTCTGGTCGCGGATGGCGATGATCAGGTCGGCGTGGACCTGGAAGTTGTGCTCCAGCAACTCGTCCAGTTCCGCGACGAAGGTGGCCTTGGTCATCGTGGTGCTGAGCATGGTGACGATGGACTCGTAGAAGCCAGCCAGCAGCTCGATACGAGATGCCCGTGCAATGGCCAGGTGCAGCCGCATGTTGGCGTCCAGGAACGCGCGCGCGTCCCGGCGCGCGGCGCGCATGTCGTCCAGGGCCCACTCCATGGCCCGGATGTCTTCCGGTGTGGCCCGCTGAGCCGCCGCCGTAGTCAGCAGAGTGTCCAGTTGCGACCTGGCCTCGAACAGCTGCTCAGGCTCCACACTCAGTCCTTGGTGCCATACGTCGATGCCGCCCAGGCGCAGCTGGGGCGGCGGGTTGCCGACGATGACCCCGCCATTAGGACCGGGCTTGACCGTGACCAGGTCGCGCTCGCGCAGGATGCGCAGCGCCTCGTTGATAACCGGGGGGCTGGCCCCGAAGCGGGCGATCAGATCGGTACGCAGCCCCAGGCGCGTCCCGGCCGGAACGCGGGTGGAGAGGATCTCCGCCTCGATCTCAGCCGCGATCTGCTGAGCGCGCGAGCGCTGGGTCTGGCTGTCTGCCGCCACTCCCCGAGACTAACAATAATTCGGACTCTATTAAAATAATTAACTGGTAATCATGCAGTTAGGCCGCGAGTAGTCCGGGCCAGTCCCTTGACTGTCCGTAAACCTGTTACTAGGTTTTGTCGGTAGATGGACCGGCGGCGCACAGGGAGGTGGGCCCACGGTGACGGCCCCTGAGGGACTCATCGACCTGCACACGCACGTCATCGCACCGTCGTGGCCCGACCTGGCCGCGGTGGCGCCCTGGACTTCCTGGCCCTCGGTGCAGCGGACGAGCGAGACCGAAGGACGCATCCTGGTCGGCGGCCGTCCCTACCGCGATATCGACAGCCGGTGCTGGTCCGCCGAGCGCCGGCTGGCCGACATGGACGCGGACGGTGTCGCCCTGCAGGTGCTCTCCCCCACTCCGGTCACCTTCTGCCATGACGCTCCGCCCGATGGCGCGGCCGTGCTGGCCCGGGCCCAGAACGACTTCCTGGCCGAGCTGGTGACGCAGTCCCCGGAGCGGTTTCGTGCGCTGGGGGCAGTGCCATTGCAGGACCCGGCCCGGGCCGTCGCGGAACTGCGCCACTGCGTGCAGGAGCTTGGGTTCCTCGGGGTGGAGATCGGCACCCGGGTCGGTGACCGTGAGCTCGGCGATCCAGATTTCGACCCGTTCTTCGACGCGGCGGCCGAGCTTGCGGCCTTGGTGTTCGTGCACCCGGCCGACACGACCCTCGACCCGCGGCTGGCCGTGGCCGGGGTGGCGTTCGGGGCCGGTATGCCGACCGAGACCGGGGTGGCAGCGGCGGCCTTGCTGGTCAGCGGGGCGCTGGCGCGCCGTCGTCCCGGGATCCGGCTCTGTCTGGCCCACGGCGGCGGCACGCTGCCATGGCTGCTGCCCAGGCTGGACAAGGGCGAGCTGATCAAGAACCCGGATACCCCGCCCGACCGGCGGCCCAGCGCGCTGGCCCGGTCGCTGTACAGCGACTCGCTCACCTACGACGTGGACAGTCTGCTGCTGGCCGTGCAGCGCTACGGGACCGAACACGTGCTGCTGGGCACGGACTACCCGTTCGCGGCCCGGGAGGCGCCCGCTGGAGCGGTCATCAGGCGCCCTGATCCGCGGCTCGGTGACTCGCTCCGGGCGGCGATCGGGGCCGGGAACGCTCAGGCGCTGGGGGCCGGCCCGGTGCTCGCGGCGGGCCGGTGACGACGAGCACGAGGGAGGGCGGAGATGGCGGATTTCCTGAGGCTGGGGATAACCCACTACCCCCTGCTGGCGGTCACCGACGAGCACATGGCCGACCTGCTTCGCTGGACGCTGCGGGATCCCGGCATCCCGGCCGCGGAGAAGGACCCGGCGAGCTGGCCCGAGCTGATGCGCAGTGAGTGGGCCAGCGACGGCGGAACGGCCGCGGCGGCCGGGCACCGCAAAGAGCTCCGGGAACACTTGGCCCGATGCCGGGCGGTCCTGGACGAGTTCCAGCCCGACCTGGTGCTGGTCTGGGGAGACGACCAGTACGAGAACTTCCGCGAGCAGGTCATACCGCCGTTCTGCGTCCTGGCCTACAGCGAAACCGAGGTTGACCCGTTCGGGGTGATGAACGATCGCGGCGCGCCCAACGCCTGGGGCCTGCCCGACGACATGACCTTCACACTGCGCGGTGACGCCGCCGCGGCCCACCAGCTAACCGACGACCTGCTCAGCGACGGTTTCGACGTGGCCTACTCCTACCAGAAGCGCGAAGGCAGCCACTTCCCGCACGCCATCGCCAACACCCAGCTGTTCCTGGACTACGACCACGCCGGACGGGAGTTCCCGTACCAGATCCTGCCGATCACGGTGAACTGCTACGGCCAGCACGCCATCGCCCGGCGGGGTGGCCTGGCTCGCTTCGCCGATATCCACGACGAGCGGCTGGACCCGGCGGGCCCGTCGCCGGCGCGCTGCTTCGCGCTGGGCGCGGCCGTGGCCCGGGCCCTGAGCCAGGGCGACCGGAGGGTCGCGCTGGTCGCCTCGTCCAGCTGGTCGCACGCGTTCCTCAACGACAAGGACTGGCACCTGCGGCCGGACACCGCGGCCGACGAGCGGCTCTACGACGCCTTCGTCCGGGACGACTACGCCGTCTGGGCCGCGGTCACCAGCAAGGAGATCGTCGACGCCGGCCAGCACGAGATGCTCAACTGGTTCTGCCTTTTCGGCGCGATGCACGAGCTGGGCCTGCCCCTGACCTGGTCGACCCTGGTCACCACGGACGTCTTCAACTCCAACAAGTGCTTCGCGATCTTCGACGGAAAGGCCAGCTAGTGACCACTATCAGCGTCGAGGCGACCGGGCGGACGGTCGACGCCGACGGGATCGCGACCCACTATCACGACGTGGGCGCCGGAGATCCGGTGCTGCTGCTGCACGGATCGGGGCCCGGCGTCTCGGCCTGGGCCAACTGGCAGCACAACATCCCGGCCCTGGCCGAGCACTACCGCGTCATCGCACCGGACATCGTCGGTTTCGGGGACACGCAGCGGCCGGACGACATCCATTATTCGCTGGATACATGGATCGGCCACGTCTGGGCGTTCCTGGACGCGCTGGGGATCGAGCAGACGTCCCTGGTCGGCAACTCGCTGGGCGGCCGGATTGGGCTGGGGATGGCGTCACAGCACCCCGGACGGCTGGACCGCATGGTGCTCATGGGCGCTCCCGGCGTGGGCATGACGCTGACCCAGGGGCTGCGGGCGCTGCGCGAGTACCAGCCATCGGAGCAGAACATGCGCGAGCTGCTGCTGAGCTGCTTCGCGGTGGACGCGGCCATCATCACCGATGATCTGGTGCGGACCCGGTACGAGGCCAGCGTGGCCCCAGGCGCCTTTGAGGCCTACCAGGACATGTTTTTCAGCCCGCGGCACGCCGGCAGCGAACTCGGCATCACCGAGGAAGAAGTCAGGGCCATCGCTACCCGGACGCTGCTGCTGCACGGTCGCGAAGACCGGGTGGTCCCGGTCGAGGTGGCGTGGAACATGGTCCGGCTGCTCCCGGACGCCGACCTGGCGGTGTTCGCCCGGTGCGGTCACTGGACCCAGATCGAGCGGAGAGACGACTTCAACACGCTGGTCGCGAACTTTCTCGGCGGTGCCCAATGACCATGACGGGCGAGGCGCCCCCGGTCACTGGGGTTCCGCTGGTGGACGAGGACACCGCCCGGCACCGGTTCCGGGTGCACCGCGACACGATGACCTCACCGGAGATCTTCGCCCAGGAACGGGAACGGATCTTCAATCACTGCTGGCTTTACGTCGGCCACGAGTCCGAGGTGGCCGAGCCGGGCGACTACGTCCGGCGGCCGGTCGGCGGCAGGCCGGTCTTCATGGTGCGCGGGGCCAAATCCGGCCAGGTGCATGTCTTCCACAACACCTGCACCCACCGGGGCGCCGTGGTCTGCCGGCAGAAATCCGGCAACGCCAAGGTCTTCCAGTGCTTCTACCACGCCTGGACGTTCGACTCCGAAGGTCAGCTCACCGGGGTACCGGGCCGCGACGCCTACGGCGAGAAGCTGGACTTCGCCGCGCTCGGGCTGCGGCCGGTGGCCCGGATGGCCAGCTACCGGGGGTTCGTGTTCGCCAGCTTCGACTCCAGCATCATCGATCTGACCGACTACCTGGCCGGCGCCACGGAGTACCTCGACCTGATCGTCGACTCCGCCGACGGCCAGATGGAGATCATCAAGGGCACCAACGAGTACTGCATCGGCGCGAACTGGAAGCTGCTGGCCGAGAACAGCATCGACGGCTACCACGCCGTCTCCACCCACGACACCTACTTCAAGTACCTGGTGGCCCTGGGCACCGACCTGAAGGGCGGCGTCCAGGGCACCGCCAGAGACCTCGGTAACGGGCACGCCGTGCTGGAGTACGCCGCGCCCTGGGGCCGGCCGATCGCCAAGTGGGAGCCGCTGTTCGGCGAGCACGCCCGTACGGAAATCGCGTCGCTACGGGCCGGCCTGGTCAACCGGTACGGCCCCGAACGGGCCAGCCGGATGACCGACACCAACCGCAACCTGCTGATCTTCCCCAACCTGGTGGTCAACGACATTATGGCCATCACCGTGCGGACGTTCATGCCGTCGGCGCCGGGCCAGATGGACGTCACCGCGTGGGAGCTGGCCCCCAAAGACGAGCTGGCCCAGCTCCGTCAGCGACGCCTGGACAGCTTCCTGACCTTCCTCGGGCCAGCCGGCTTCGCCACCCCGGACGACCTGGAAGCCCTCGAATCCTGCCAGCAGGGCTTCACCAGCGGCGGGGTGGAGTGGAACGACATCTCCCGCGGCATGGCCCGCGAGCCCGAGGCCAACGACGAGGCCCAGATGCGGGCCTTCTGGCGGCGCTGGCAGCAGCAGATGGGCGATGCGGCGTTCAAGGAAATGCGATGACCGCCCTCGACCCGGGGTCCGCTCCCCCGGTGCTGGACCTGGCCTCGGTCACCCGCGCGGACGTCGAAGACTTCCTGTTCCGGGAGGCGCAGCTGCTGGATGATTGGGACCTGGACGCCTGGCTCACGCTGTGGGCCGAGGGCAGGACCCGCTACGTCGTGCCGTGCAACGACGACCCGGGCGGTGACCCGGCCACCGACCTGGTCCTGATCGACGACGACGAGCTGCGCATGCGGCTGCGGGTCGAAAGGCTGAACAGCCGTAAGGCCCACCGGGAGTACCCGCATTCCCAGACCAGCCACCAGGTCAGCAACGTCAGGCTGGGCGCACCCGGGGAAGGGGACGCCGAGGCGGAGCTGCCCGTCACCGCGGCGTTCACCGTGTGGCGGTTCCGCCACGGCAAGGCCACCTATTACGTGGGCCGCTACCACTACCGGCTGGTCGCGGCGGGCGACACGCTGCGCATCCGGGCCAAGCGATCGGTGCTGGCCATGACCGAGCTGCGGCCGGCTGGCGACCTGGCCATCCTGCTGTGAGCCCGGAACCTGGCCGCGGCCCGCTGCACGGCCGTTCCGCCATCGTCACGGGCGGCGCCACGGGTATCGGGCTGGGGATCACCCGGCGGCTGCTGGCCGACGGGGCCCAGGTGCTCATCGCCGCCCTGACCGAGGATGAGCTGAAACAGGGACAGGGCGAACTGCAGTCAGCGGGTTATGAGCCGGCGGGGTTCACCGGTGACCTGGCGGGGCTGGGGACGGCCGAGGCGATGCTGCAGGCCGCGGTCAGCGCGCTGGGCCGGGTCGACATCCTGGTCAACAACGCGGGCGGCGGGGTGATCCGGCCCACGCTGGAACACACCGAGGAAACCCTGCAGGCCACGATCAACAACAACCTGTGGACCACGGTCCGGTGCACGCTGGCGGTGCTGCCGGCGATGGTTGACCAGGGCTACGGCCGGATCATCAACATCGGGGCCGAGTCGGTCCGCAACGGCCTGGTGGACCACGCCATCTACAACGCGGCCAAAGGCGGGGTGCACGGTCTGACCAGCGGCTTGGCCCGCGAGTTCGCCACCAGCGGCATCACCATCAACACGGTCGCCCCGTCGTACGTGGAGACCCCCGAGCTCGGCCGGGCGCTCAGCACCGGGACGGTCCCGGACCGGCTGCGCCACGTTACCGAACGGGCGACCGAGCTGATCCCGATGGGGCGGCCCGGCTACGTCGACGACGTGGCGGCCATGGTCGCCTACCTGGCCCGCGACGACGCGGAGTTCGTCACCGGGCAGATCCTGAGCGTCAACGGCGGCAGCAGCATGGGGTGACGGCTTCCAGCAGCTGGGTGATTTCGGCGCGCAGTGCGGCCTTGTTCAGCTTGGTCACGCTGGTCATCGGCAGCGCATCCAAGGCCGCGCTGGAGTTGCTGACCAAGGCGTGGTCGGCGGAGCTCGGGCCCAAGGGCATCCGCGTCAACGCCGTCGCCCCGGGGCCGGTCAGCACCGAGGGCACCAAAGGCATGCGGGAAGCACAAGGTCACCTGGCCTCGCTCGCGCCGGCCAGGCGACTGGGCACTGCGGAGGAGATCGCCGCGGCCATCTTCTACCTGACCTCGCTGGAGGCGGCGTTCACCCAGGGTGTCGTGCTCCCGGTCGACGGCGGCCCGGTCGCGGTCTGAGACCAGTTGACCCGAAGGCGCCGGGGCCAACGCCGGGCTCCGCTGGTCTTCCCTAATTTTGAATATCGGTTTAAATTCGACGCAGTGTCCAGCGCAGGAGGAGCCCATGCCTGAGGCGTACATCGTCGACGCGGTGCGGACGCCGGTCGGCCGCCGTAACGGGGGCTTCGCCGGCACGCATCCGGCCGACCTGGGCGCGCATGTCATCCGGACGCTGACCGAGCGCGGGAACTTCGACCCCGCCGCCATCGACGACGTCGTGTTCGGCTGCCTGGACACCATCGGCTCCCAGGCCGGCGACATCGCCCGGACCTGCGCCCTGGCCGCGGGCCTGCCGGAGACGGTGCCAGGGGTCACGGTTGACCGGCAGTGCGGCTCCTCGCAGCAGGCGGTGCATTTCGCCGCCCAGGCCGTGATGAGCGGCACCGCCGACCTGGTCATCGCGGGCGGGGTGCAGAAGATGAGCCAGTTCCCCATCCTCAGCTCGTTCACGGCGGGCGAACCTTACGGGGCCACGGATCCCTGGTCCGGGTCGAAGGGCTGGCAGGCCCGCTACGGCGATCAGGAGATCTCGCAGTTCCGGTCGGCGGAGAAGATCGCCCGCGACTTCGGTTTCGAGCGATCGGACCTGGAGGAGTTCGCACTGCGCAGCCACCAGCGCGCCGCGGCGGCCCAGGAGGAAGGCCACTTCGCCGCCGAGATCACTCCGTTCGAGGACGTCAAGCAGGACGAGGGCGTCCGGGCGGACACGTCACTGGACAAGATGGCCGCACTCAAGACGCTCATCCCGGGTGGCCGGCTGACCGCGGCCGTTTCCAGCCAGATCTCGGACGCCTCGGCCGCTCTGCTCATCGCCTCGGAGGAGGCGGTGCGCATCCACGGCCTCACGCCCCGGGCCCGGATCCACCACCTGTCGGTCCTGGGGGCCGATCCGGTGAACCTGCTCATCGCCCCGCTGCCCGCGACCCAGCGCGCGCTGCAGAAGACGGGCTTGGCGGCCGGCGACATCGACCTGTTCGAGGTCAACGAGGCTTTCGCCAGCGTCGTCCTGGCCTGGCTGCGCCACACCGGGGCCGACCCGGCGAAAACCAACGTCAACGGCGGCGCGATCGCGCTCGGCCACCCGCTCGGTGCGTCCGGCGGCCGGATCATGACCACCCTGCTGCACGAACTCGAGCGCACCGGCGGCCGGTACGGGCTGCAGACCATGTGCGAAGGCGGCGGGCAGGCCAACGTCACCATCATCGAGCGGCTCGGGTGATCCCGGCCGGCTCCTTACCGGTAGCCAGAGGCGGCGGTCAATGACGACGCACCCGTATCTCACCCAGGTCGTCCACGGCGCGGCTCGTTCAAGACCGGATCAGCTGTGCCTGATCTGCGGTGACCGGCGGACCACCAATGCGCAGTTCCGTGAGCGGGTGGCCCGGCTGGGCGGGGCGCTGCGCCGGATCGGCGTGGGGCCGGATGACCGGGTCGCGATCATCTCGCTGAACTCCGACCGGGTCGTGGAGGCCTTCTTCGGCTGTTTCTGGGCCGGTGCGGTAGCCAGCCCGCTCAACGTCCGGTGGAATCCGCGCGAGATGGCCCACGCGCTCAACGACTGCGGGGCCCGGGTACTCCTGATCGACGACTCCTGCCTGCCCGTCACTGATTCGCTGCTGGGCGCCGTAGCCAGCCTGGGCACCGTGGTGTACCTCGGGGACGGCCCGGCACCCGCCGGGCTGCTGGCCTACGAGGACCTGATCGCGGCCGGCCCGGAGATCCCGGATGCGGGCCGGGACGGCGATGACATGGCCTTCGTCCTCTACACGGGCGGGACGACCGGCCTGCCCAAGGGTGTCATGCTGAGCCACGCGAACCTTCTGGCCGCCACCATGGGCATGCTCGCGGCCGGTTGCGGCACCGGCGAAACCTACCTGCATGCGCCGCCGCTGTTTCACATCGCCGGCGTGCAGGTCATGGCGGGGCACTTCCTGGGCGGCCGGGGCCCGCACGTCATCGTGCCCGCGTTCAGCCCGGTGGCGATCCTGTCCGCGATCGCCGAGCACCAGGTCACCGACGTCATGCTCGTCCCCACCATGCTCCAGCTGGTGCTGGCCCACCCGGACCGGGCGAACTACGACCTGAGCTCGCTGCAGCGCATCTTCTACGGCGCGGCCCCGATGACCGAGCCGCTGCTGAGGGCCGCGATGGCGGCCCTGCCGGACACCGGCTTCGTCCAGGGTTACGGGATGACGGAGACCGCACTGACCGTCATGCTGCCGCCCTGGTACTACACGGCCGAGGGCCAGAAACAGGGCAAGATCAGCTCGATCGGGTACGCCCTGCCGCTGACCGAGGTCGCGGTGCGCGATCCCGCGGGCCGGGAGGTGGCGGCGGGCACGGTGGGCGAGCTGACCGTGCGCGGGCCGAGCGTGATGCTGGGCTACTTCGGCCAGCCCGAACTGACGGCGGAGACGATCCGGGACGGCTGGCTCTACACTGGCGACGGCGCCTACACCGATGCCGACGGTTTCGTTCACCTGGTCGACCGGATCAAGGACATGATCATCACCGGGGCTGAGAACGTGTACTCGACCGAGGTGGAGACCGCGCTGGCCGGGCATCCGGCGGTGGCCATGTGCGCGGTGATCGGCATTCCGCACCAGAGCTGGGGCGAGCAGGTACACGCCATCGTCACGCTCAAGCCCGGAGCGACGGCCACCGCGGATGAGCTCGTGGCGCACTGCCGGACGCAGCTCAGCGGCTACAAGTGCCCCCGCGGGATCGAGTTTCGGGACGTGCTTCCGGTGTCGGCGGCAGGAAAGATCCTCAAGACCGTGCTGAGGGCTGAGTACGCGGCCCGATAAGGACCGCGTGGCACTGGGTGTGGCGGCCAACGCCGGCGTTATCGCCGCCACCCAGGCCGCCGCCCCCGGCACCTGGGAACGCCTGGTCGGCTACAAGCCCCAGGCCTTCACCGCGCCGCAGCCAGCCACCCTGCCGCCCCCACCACCCCAGCGCACTCGCCCGCGCCATGGCCAGCCTCAGCGGCCCGGCCAGCAGCACCCTCGGAGGGTAGGGTCCGGGGGTGAACGTGTACACGCGTCAGGCCACCTTGGGCGACGACCGCGCTCTGGCGGTGCTCGACGCCCAGGCCTGGCCGCCGGAACTGTGGGTGGTGCCGCCGCAGGATGCCGACGAACCGTTCTTCGGCCCGCGCCGGGAGCCACAAGACGTAACCGTCGCGACCCTGGACGGCGCGGTGGTGGGCTACGCGCGGATCGGCCGGCATATGGCGATCGCGGCTAATGATCACGTTCTGCACTTGGAGGCGCTGGCTGTCTCACCGGCCGCGCGCGGCCAGGGCGTCGGGTCGTTGCTCATCGGCGCGACGATCGCGGAGGCGTTTTCCCGTGGCGCGCGGAAGCTCGGGCTGCGGGCGCTGTCGACCAACGCGTCCGCGATCCGGCTCTACGAGCGGGCCGGGTTCCGCGAAGAGGGACGGCTCAAAGACGAAATTCGCCTGCCCGACGGCAGCTTTGCCGATGATGTCTGGTTCGCGCTTCCGCTGATCTAGCCCACCCGGCCGCTGGGTCCAGCGGCCGAGCGCGCAGTGACCGTCGCCGAACCTTCTTCGACCAGCATCGGGCCCATGTCGAACAGATGCTCCGGACGGCCGCGGGGCACCGCTGGGCCCACCAATTGAGCTCAGAGCTCTCGGTGGCCGACGGGGTGAAGGCGCCGGAATTCGTCGAGGCCGTCGCCGGGAGTTCCGCAGGCGGGTTCCGGGATGGCCCGCTTGACCGGGACCTCCATCTTCTTACCGGTCGGTGTTTTCAGGATCTCCGCGACCGCGATGATGTCATCGGGCACGTGCCGGGGCGACAACTCGCGCCGGAGCCGCTGCCGGATCTGATCCGTGGCCTCAGGGGACAGCGTCGCGCTGGCTGGCCTGACGAAAAAGGACGAGACGGCCCGGGCCGCCGTCCGGGTCTTCGAGGTGGACCACCAGGCAGTCACTAATGTGATCGATGTCTTCGATGGCCGCGTAGAAGTCGCTCGAGCCGAGGCGTACCCCACCGCGGTTCAGGGTTGCGTCGGAACGGCCGGTGACGCGGCATCGACACCGAGAAGCCGGCAGGCGATCTCCCCCGCGCGCACGGGCAGCAGCCGGCAGCCGGACACGAACGACGATGCCACATCGGTGCCGCCGCTGCCCGAGGCCAGGTAGACCGTCGATGACACAGCGCGATACACCCAGCGGAAGAGCTCAGCGGTCAGGGGTGAGCCGCCGCAGTTGATCGTCCGCAGCCGGGACAGGTCCACTTCGTCGCCGGGCTGGAGACCGGGCCTGCCGGGCCGCTGGCAGTAAGGAGGGTGCAGGTGTATCCCTGGATTCGTCAGTGCCTCGGCCAGCCGTTAGCAGGACTTCGGTCACTTGTCCAGCGTGAACCATGATGGTTCCGGCCAGTCTGGTAGCACCCTGCCAGACGGTGTATTGACCTACCGGCAGACCTGGGAAAACAGTGACGCACCGCGGCACGGGGCCGCCTTTGCGCAGCCGCACGACGTTGTGTGCCCGTTCCGGCCGGTCGCCGGCCGGAGAAACCTCGATCCTGTGGTCCGAACGACCGGAAGCCAGGTAGACCGCGATTGCTCCGACAGTGCCGGCCGTTCCCACCGGCGGGTCATTCCTGGGACGGGTGCGAACATCCGGCTCTGGTACCTGATCACGCATCTTCGCTACCTCCACGACCGGACGACCTGGCGGTCACGCAACCCTGCCAGGCACTATTCGGAGCGGACGCCCGAGCGGATTGGTCCCGGTGGCGCATCGATCCATCGAATCCTGCACACCTCTAGTTCTGCCGCTGGATAGTGCGCTCTGCTAGTGGCGCTTAGTGCTCATCACTAGGGCTTAGCCGGCAGTGGATGCGAGAATCTTCCCCGGGTGAGTTCCCGCGGAATGGCTTCAAGATCACCTTCGCCTGGTTCCTGAAATGGGGATGCCGTGACCCAGCCCCCCGGACTGGCGGGCCGCGCCGACGAGCAGGCAGCCCTGCGCGGCCTGCTGCTATCACTGGGCGACGGCATGAGCGGGGCCCTGGTCCTGCGGGGTGAGCCCGGCATCGGCAAGACGGCCCTGCTGGAGTACCTGGCGGGCGCGGCACCGGACGTCGACTTTGCCGTGGTGTCAGGGGTGGAGTCCGAGGCCGGGTTCGGTTTCGCTGGGCTGTACCGGCTGCTGGCCCCCTTCCTTGGCCGGATGGACCGGCTGCCCGAGCCGCAGCGCCTGGCCCTCGGCACCGCACTGGGCCTGGTGGACGGGCCGCCGGGTACACCGTTCTTCATCGGGCTCGCGGCCCTGACGGTGCTGGCCGAGGCAGCGCAAGACCGGCCGCTGGTGTGCGTGATCGACGATGCCCAGTGGCTTGACCCTGAATCATTGGAGGTGCTGGCGTTCGTCGCCCGGCGGGTCTACGCCGAGCGGCTCGGCATCATCTTCGGCGTGCGGGAGCCGCCCCGGCTGGCAATGCTGGAAGGCATCCCGGAGCTGAAGCTGTCCGGGCTTTCCCCGGCAGTGGCAGCGGAACTGCTGGCCGCCCTGGCAGCTGGCCGGGTGGATCCGCATGTGGCCGCGCGAATAGCCGACCGGGCGGGTGGCAACCCGCTGGTGCTGACGGAGGTGGGCCGGGAGCTGGCCGAGGGCCGCATCCCGTCAGGGCTGCTGCTGAACGGCCCCATACCGGTAGGCCAGCGCCTGGAGAGTCATTTCCGGGACCGCGTCCTGGAACTCCCGGCGGATTGCCGGGCGCTGCTGCTGCTGCTCGCCGCCGCTGGCGCGGCCCCAGCCGTCACCTGGAGGGCCGCCGCGCTGGAAGGCCTGGGACCTGAGGCAGCGCTGCCGGCCGAGACCGGGCAGCTGGTGACGATGACCCCTGAGCTGCGGTTCCGTCATCCGCTGATCCGCGCCGCCGTCTATGCCAGCGCCGAGCCTGCCGACCGGCGCCGGGCACATGAGCTGCTCGCCCGTGCGACCGATGCCAGCAGCCACCCGGATCTGCGGGCCTGGCATCTCGCCGGAGCGGCGCTGGCCCCGGACGAGGACATAGCCGCCGAACT
>CAXUJF010000014.1:0-13201 GCA_964250865.1 uncultured Streptosporangiaceae bacterium | reverse complement strand
AACTGGAACGGTGCGCAGAAGGGGCGCGGCGGCGCGGCGGGTTCCTGGCGGAGGCAGAGTTCCTGGCCCGGGCGGCAGAGCTGTCCCCCGACCCGGCCGGCGTGGCGGCGCGCACGCTGGCTGCCGCCGGGGCCGCCGTGACCGGTGGGGCGCCGCTGCGGGCCGAGGCCCTCCTGGATGGGCGCGAGCCCGCTTTCGAGGATCCGTTCGTCCGGGCCCAGGCCCAGCGACTCCGCCAGCGGGTCCGCTACCTGTGCGGCCGGCCGTTCGGCGAGATGCCCATCGCGCTGCTGGGCGCGGCGAAGGTCCTCGCCCCGGTCGACCGTGGCCTGGCCCGGCGGACCATGCTGGACGCCGTGGAGCTGGCCATTGTCACGGGCCGTTTCATCTCGGGCGTCACGGTGGCGGAGGTGGGCCGGGCGGCCCTCGCGCTGCGCGCCGACGAGGGCAGCAATCCCGGTATCGACGATCTGCTGCTCGCGGGGCTCGCGACGCTCGCGGCCGACGGCTACGTCAAGGCTGCGCCGCTGCTGCGCCGGGCGGTGACGGCGATGGCGTCACCGGACGCGGTCGGGGCGGCTGTACCGCCCTGGTTCATCGACGGCGTGTACGCCACGCACGCCCTGTGGGATGACCGGGCCCGCCACGACTGGCTTGAGCGCTGCGAGCGCGTGGCCCGCGCGACCGGGGCACTGCATCATCTGCAGCAGGCCCTGACGTGCCTGTCGACCGTCGAAGCGCAGACGGGCCAGCTCAGTTCCGCCGAGGCGCGTGGTGAGGACTGCCACCAGCTGGGCCTGGCTATCGGGTTCAGCCCGGAGAAGCTGGCCGTGAACTCGAACGCCGAGCTGCTGGCCTGGCGCGGGCTCGACACCGCAGTGCAGCTCGCGGCCGACAACGGCGCCGCGGCGGCGGAGTACCTGCGCGCCGGGGACATCAAGCGGCCCGGTTACCGGGCGCTGATGGTCCTGCACCTGAGCCAGGGCCGTTACCTGGACGCGTTTCAGGTGGCCAGCCGCATGCGGGCCGACGACCGGCTGCACTTTGACAACGAGGCCCTGCCGAACTTCGTGGAGGCCGCGGTACGGAGCGGTCACCGCGATGCCGCAGCCGCAGCTCTCGCCGAGCTGGTGCAGCGAGCGAGCGCGAGCGGGACGTCCTGGGCTCTCGGGCTGATGGCGAGATCCCAGGCTTTGCTTGAACCCGTTGACCCTGAGCCGCTGTACCAGCGGTCCATCAGCCACCTCGGGAAGACCACCGTGATCACGGACCTGGCCCGCGCCCACCTCCTGTACGGCGAGTGGCTGCGGCGGCAGAAGAGGCGCCTGGATGCACGGGACCAGCTGCAGCACGCTCATGACCTGTTCACCAGCATGGGCGCGCCGGCCTTCGCCCACCGTGCGGGGGTCGAGCTGGCGGCCACCGGCGCGCGGGTGCACAAACATGCGTCGGGCATGGTGGGCGACCTGACCGCGCAGGAGGCCCGGATCGCCCGGCTGGCCGCGGGTGGCGCCACGAACCAGATGATTGCCGCGGAGCTGTTCATCAGCTCGCACACGGTCGGCTATCACTTGACCAAGGCCTTCAGGAAGCTGGGAGTGACGTCGCGCCAGCAACTGCACACCGTCCTGGACCCGTGACTCCTGACCGTAGCGGCCACGGGCCGGGAACCGCGGCGCGATGCCGCGGTCCCCCTTTGCCCCTAGCTCCGCAGGAACGTCAGCAGGTCGGCGTTGAGCCGGTCCGCGTGGGTGTCCATCAGGCCATGCGGCGCGCCGGGATAGTAGATTTCCTGCGCGCCCTTGATGAGCTGTGCCGACTTGACCGCCGCGTCCTTGACCGGGACGATCTGGTCGTCCTCGCCGTGCAGGACCAGAGTGGGCACATCGAACTTCTTCAGGTCCTCGGTGAAGTCCGTCTCTGAGAAGGCCTTGATGCTCGCGTAGGCGTTACGGAGGCCGGACTGCATGCTCCAGAGCCAGAACTGGTCCAGCACTCCCTGCGATACCTGGGAGCCGGGCCGGTTGGCACCATAGAACGGCTTGGCCAGGTCCTTGTAGAACTGCGAGCGGTCCTTGACCAGGCCCGCGCGCAGGCCGTCGAAGACTTCCACCGGCAGCCCTTCGGGGTTGGCGGCTGATTTCACCATGATCGGTGGCACCGCCGAGACCAGGGCCGCTTTAGCCACCCGCCCCGTCCCGTGCCGGCCGATATACCGGGCGACCTCCCCGCCGCCGGTGGAATGGCCGACCAGCGTCGCGTCCGTCAGGTCCAGCGCCTCGATCACGGCCGCGAGGTCGTCGGCATAGCCGTCCATGTCATTTCCCGTTGAGGCCTGGCTGGAACGGCCGTGGCCACGCCGGTCGTGGCCGACCACGCGGAAGCCGTTGTCGGCGAGGAAATGCATCTGGCCGTCCCATGCGTCGGCGCTCAGCGGCCAGCCGTGCGAGAACGTCACGACCGGCCCACTACCCCAGTCCTTGTAATAGATCTCGGTGCCGTCCTTGGTGATGATCGTGCTCATGGCCTGGTTCCTTTCGTCGGGCGCGCTGATGTCATAGGGGCCGTGGCAGGCCCCGGGTTACGGGCCGGCCGGGCCGTCGACGAACTCCGCCAGTGGCTGCCCCACTTCGACGATGTAGGTGGAGAGCATCTGGCCGGTATCCGGACCGGCGTCCAGGGCGTTGTGCGGGGTGCGGGGCGGTATCAGGAACGGGTCACCAGCCGGCAGGATGAGGGTGGGCTGGTCCTGGATCATCATGTGGACCGTCCCGGCGAGGATGTACCCGACTTCCTCACCGGGGTGGATGTGCCAGCCCGACTCCACCCCGCACGGGATCACGGTCAGCACCTGGACGATCTCCCGCCCGGGTATCGAGGATGGCTTGTGCTGGAGTTCGGTGCGCTTGAGCGTGCTGGCGAGTGCGTCGGCCGGCGGCTGCGGGCCATCCGTAGCTGGCGGCGCCATGATTCAGGCCGATGCGCTGGCGGGAGCGACGCTGCCGAGGAACGCCAGGAGCTCGCGGTTGACCTCCTGAGCATGGCTGACGCACATGACGTGCGGGCCACCCTCGATCTCGACGTAGTGCGCGGCCGGCAGGGCCGCGTGCATCCGGCGGCCCTGGCCCTCGACGGACAGGATCCGGTCGGCCGTCCCGTGCAGGATCAGCGCCGGGATGTCGATCCGCTTGATGTCCTCGTGGAAGTCGTCCAGCCAGGTGAGCACGCAGGCCCACGTGGCCCACGGCGACGCTCCGGCACCGGCGTTCCAGTTGTTGCGCACGGTCTCCTCGCTGACCCGCTTGCCGAGATAATCGTCGAGGTTGAGGAAGTCCCCGAGCAGGCCGGTGAGCCAGGCGGGCCGGTCGTCGAGGATCGCCTGGCGGACCGCATCGACCCCCGCCTGGTCGACCCCGTTCGGGTTCTCGTCGGACTTGACGAACGACGGCGCGAGACTCTCGATGAAGACGCAGCTCTTCAGCCGGCCGGTCCCGTAAGCCCCGATGTAGCGGGCCACTTCTCCGGTGCCGAGCGAGAAGCCGATCAAGGTGGCGTCCTGCAGGTCCAGTTCGGTCAGCAGTTTGCTGAGATCGGCGGCGAGGGCGTCGAAGTCGTAGCCCACGGTCGGGCGGCTGGACTGCCCGAAACCGCGGCGGTCGTAGGTGATCACCCGGTAGCCGGCCGCCAGCAGCGCGTGCACCTGCGGTTCCCAGGAACGGCTGTCGAGCGGCCAGCCACTCAGCAGCACGACCGCCGGGCCACTGCCGAGGTCCTCGTAATAGAGGTCGATGTCGGCGGTGTTCTCCCGGCCTACGGTGATGAACGCCATGCGAGTGCCCTTCCTCTGCGGTGGCTTAACCCGCCCAGCCGACCACGGCCCAGCCGGTCCCCGAATCAGGGAAAGACCCCAGTCAGCACGTGCCGGCCGGGCTGCGGCGCACGTCGTCAGCGCTTGAGGGCGGCGGCGAGCTGCCGACGGGAGGAGATGCTGAGTTTCCGGAACACCTTGCTGAGGTGGTACTCGACGGTGGACGTGGTCAGGAACAGACGGGTGGCGATCTCCGCGTTGGTCACGCCGGCCGCGGCCAGGCGGGCGATCTGGGTCTCCTGCGGCGTCAGGTCCCGGGCCGCCCGCTCCGCGGGCTCGGCGGGGTGGCCGCCCGCCGCCAGCAGCTCCGCCCGGGTGCGCCGGGCAAAGCCCGCGGCCCCCATAGCGTCGAACATGCCGTACGCCGTGCGCAGCTGCGCGCTGGCATCCCTGCGGCGCTTCTGGCTACGCAGCCATTCGCCGTACAGCAGATGGGCACGGGCGAGCTCCGTGCGGACCGAGGTGCGGGTCAGGTGCGCTATGGCCTCGCGGTAGAAAGCCTCGGCGCGGATGTCGGGGGCCAGCAGCGCACGTGACCGGGCCAGCATGCCCAGCGCCCACGGTGTGCCGCTGGCCGTGGCCCGGTCGGCCAGGCGGCCGAGCGCGGCGCGGGCGGCGTGGTGATCGCCGGCGCGCGCGCCCGCTTCGACGATCTCGGGCAGCACTCGGTTGCCGAATCCCGGCGGGTCGCCGTCGTAGATGCGCAGGCCCCAGCTCAGCGCTTCGGCGTAGCGGCCCAGGCTCAGCTCCAGCACGGTCAGCCCGATCAGGGCGAAGAACCCCAGCACCGGTGCGCCGCGTTCCTCGCCCCATTTCTCCGTCATCGCCGCCAGGGACCGGCTTTCCGCCTCCCGTCCCTGCCACGCCCGCAGATCCAGCAGCACGCCGGTCGACGCCGGCGCCGGTATGCCGATCAGCACGGAGATCTCGGCCGCCTCGAAGTACCGCGCCTCGGCCTCGTCCAGCCGCCCCGCCCACAGCTCGCTGGTGCACAGGCCCGCCAGGATGACCCGCAGCGCGCCCAGTGCCCCGTGCCGGCGCTGGACTGCCTCAGCGCGCAGGAATATCGCCCGGCGTCCCTGGTCGTCCCACAGGTCATCCGCCGCGAACTGGACCAGGATGGTGGCAGGTATGCCGGCGGGCGTGGGCTGGTCGCTGGCGCTGAACGCCTCGACCGCGGCGCGAAGCAGCGGCACCGCCTTCGGGTATCCGACGGCGATACGGGTAGCGAAGCCTTCCAGCAGCAGGTCGGTAGCCGTAGGATCCAGGGCCGGGTTCCGCGGTGCCTGCAGCGCGGCGCGGGCCACCTCCACGGGAGTCGTGCCGACAGTGTGCTGGCGGGCGACCAGCGCCGCCTGCAGGGCCTCGAACACCATCGCGCGGATCAGAGGCGCGTCGGGAGGATCAACGGCGGCCACGGAGTCCAGCAGGAGGCCGGGGGCGTCCTTGTGCCGCGAGAAAAAGACGGCGATCGAGGCCCGCAGGCGCTGCGCCGCCACGTGCAGTCCCGCTTCCGCCAGCCGGGGCGCCGCCAGGTCCAGCATGGCCTCGGCGAGGGCACCATCCCCCGCGAAGAGATGCGCCTGGGCCGCGGCGAGGAGCCGCACCGCGCGGTCCCGCGGGTCCGGGGTCAGCTCAGCCGAGCGGGTCAGAAAAGTGGCCTGCGCAACGTAGCCGCCACGCCGTTCCGCGCGCACGGCCGAGCGCTGGAGGGCCGCCGCGACATCCTCGTCGGGCACCACGCTGGCCGCGGCGCGGTGCCAGGCCGCCTCGTCCGGGTTGCCGTCCTGCTCGGCGATGCTCGCCAGGGCCTCGTGCACCCGGCGCCGGTCGCCCGGCCGTGCTCCCTCGTAGACCGCCGAACGGATCAGCGGGTGCCGGAACGCCACTCGCGAGTCAACCGACACGATGTCCTGAGCCACGGCAGGTTCGGCGGCGTCAGGCTCCAGGCCCAGCAGCGCGGCCGCCCGCCAGAGCGCGGCGAGGTCGTCGCCGGACGCGGCCGAGGCGAGCAGCAGCCAGGTACCGGTGGCGGGCGGGAGCATTTCCGCCCGGCGCAGGAAGTGCCCTTGCAGGCGGCGGCCGACCAGCAGCCGCGGCGGCAGCGGCGAACGGCCTGACAGCTGATCAGGCGTGAGGTGCGCGGCCAGTTCCCGCAGCGCGAGCGGGTTACCGCCGGTCTCGTTGATGATCCGTGCGGCCACCCGGGCGTTGAGAGGCCCCGAGACGGTCGCCGCAAGCAAGGCCCGGGCCGCCGTAGGCTCTAGGCCACCGAGATGGCGGGTGGGTAGCCCATCGAGCGCGCCCAGCCCCGGCGAGGCCTCGCGCGCGCAGAAGAGCAGGCCCGTGCTGTCCGCGTGCAGGCGCCGCCCGACGAAGCCAAGCACCTCCACTGACTCGCGGTCCAGCCAGTGCGCATCATCGACCAGCCAGATCAGCGGCTGCTCGGCGGCAATCTCGGCGAGCAGCGTCAGCACGCTCATGCTGACCAGGAAACGGTCCGCCGGTGGCCCGGCGGCCAGGCCGAACGCCGAATCCAGCGCCTCCCGCTGCGGGGCAGGCAGCAGGCCGACCCGGTCCAGGAACGGCACCAGCATCCGGTGCAGCGCGGCGAAGCCCAGCCGCAGCTCCGACTCCAGCCCGGCAATTCTGACCGTCCGCACGCCGTCCGCCGCCTGCGCCGCGTACTCCAGCAGACGGGTCTTGCCGATGCCCGGCTCACCGAGGATCACCAGTGACCGGCTCAGGCCCCGGCGGACCCCCTCCACCAGCTCATCCAGCGCCCCGCAATCACCGCTGCGGCCCACCAGGACGTCCGGGACGGCCTGTGCCTCGACTGGCTCCCGGCGCGTAAAAGCCTGGGACCACTCACTGCTGTCGCCGTACCACCAGGTCATGACTCAGCACGAGCGACACAAAACGGATGACGCGCTCACAGGATTTGCCTCATAGCCACCATCCGGCCACCTCACAGCTAAAGCGGCATTTTACTCCGACCGGCGACGATATCCGCAAGATCAGGCACCGCGATGCGGGCACCCGGCCGAAGCGACTGGCCGTCTGGTGCCGACACCGGGGGCTGCTTTCTTGAAGAGACTTCAACCCCCGGTACGATCGCCCATCATCCGGCGAATTGGGAGGGCGCAGCGGTGAGCGACGCGGGAGCGTGGAAGCCGGGGCAAGACACGCAGGCGGTCGCGACGGCACGGCTGCAGGGTCAGGATCCGGACAAGATCCACTGCCCGACCTGGGGAGTTGTCGGCAATCTGGGTGACAGCATCTGCTACGCCGGGGTGCCTGCGAAGGTCGAGGCGATCCAGGCCGAACTGCGGCGCCGGGTCACCGCCGAGGATCTCCCGGTACGGGTCATCGCACCGAATTATGCGGGCGGGATCTCGGACGGGCAGCGTAACGGCACCCTCGAGATGCGGTACTCGCTGATCGGCCGCGAGACCACCAACGACGGCGTGTGCCTGCACTTGGAGGGGAGCGACGTCCGCGGGGTCATCGCCGTGGTCGCCTGTGACAAGCCACCGATCGGCACGCTAGCGGCAATTCTTGAGCGCAACGCGCCGGCGGTGATCATGTCTGATGGATCGATTCGCCCCGGCATCGACTCCCACACCGGCGAGCCGATTGACATAATCTCTTGCTTCCAGGCCGCGACGGAGCGGCCGGCGGAGCGGCGCCGCCTGGCGATGGAGGGCTCACCCGGCCACGGCAGCTGTGGCGGGATGTTCACCTACAACACCATGCAGTCGTTCATCGCGACCTGCGGCATGGAACCACTGCACATGGTCAGCCCTGCATCCGAAGACCGCCGCCGCATCGAGGAGTTCCCCGCCCAGCTGCTCGACGCGCTACAGCTGCTGGCGGAGCGCGACATCAGACCCCGCGACATCGTCGTCCCCGCGTCATTGCGCAACGCGACACTGGTGGCCATCGCGATGGGCGGTTCCACCAACGTCGTGCTGCACGCGCCGGAACTGGCCCGGGCCGCGGGCATCGACTTCTGGCGCGAGGTGATCAGCCAGGAGGAGTTCAACCGGCTCTCGCGCACGCTGCCCGTACTGATCAACGCCCGTCCTTTCGGCAGATACTCGATGGTCGACATCGACGCCAAGGGCGGCCTGCCGGTAATCGTCCGCGAACTGCTTGAAGCAGGGCTGCTCGACGGCGGCTGCCTCACCTGTACTGGGGAGACGCTAGCCAGTCAGGTCGCCCGGCTGGCCCCACCCGAGCCGGACGGCGAGGTGATCCACTCATTGTCGACGCCGTTCAAACCAACCGGCGGCCTGCGGCTGCTGCGCGGCAACCTAGCGCCCGACGGCGGCGCGGTCATCAAGCTCGCTGGCGTCGAGGGCGGCATGGAAGAAGGCCGGTTCGCCGGACGCGCCCGGGTCTTCAACAGCGAGGCCGCGCTCATCGAAGCGCTCTCGTCCGCACCCGAGCGGTTCGACGACCACGACATGGTCGTGATCCGCTACGAGGGCCCCCGTGGCGCTCCCGGCATGCCGGAGCTGCTCGATCCGACCTCCCGGATCACCGCGCTGTGCCGCCGCCGCGGCATCACCATCGCGCTGATGACCGACGCCCGCTTCTCGGGCGGATCAGTCGGACTGGTCATCGGCCACGTCTCACCCGAGGCTGCGCTCGGCGGCCCGATCGCGCTCATCGAGGAAGGCGACACGATCATCGCGGACGTCAACCACGACAGCCTGGACTGCACCGAACTCAGTGACGCGCCGACCCTCGCGGAGCGGCAGGCCCGATGGCAGGCCGAAGCCGAACGCAACGGCGGCACCCATCCACAGGTGCGACCCGCTAGCACCCGGCTGCTGCGGCGGGCGCGATCCAGCGCACTGCCCGCGCTGCAGGGCGCCGGGCTGTCGGATGGTGGTATCCCCCCAACCGCAAATTAGCCTGCCGCGCTGGTCATGCGTCCCGGCGGTCCAGCAGCGTCCAGGCGATGCCACGAGTCCGGCAGCGCCTGGGCGATCACGGGGAGGACGAGCACGACGGCCATCATGGCGGCGATGGCGGCGGCCGGGTGCCGGAGCAAGGCCCCCGCCGCGACGCTGAGCACCACCAGGGCGGCCAGGTAGAGCGACTTGGCGGCCAGTACCCGGCCTCGCTTCGGGACGGCGATCAGGCTGGTACGGATCATCCCCTGACGAGTACTCCTAGCTGATGCACAGCACCCCGAGCACGACGGTCACGGTCAGCGCCCAGAAAGTCGACCGGACCGAACGGAGCTTGGTCCACTCCGAGCGCAGCACGTCGGCGAAGGTGGCTGCACGGAAGGCCGCCCGGTGGTCCGGGCCGGTGCGGGCGGTCGTGGCGCCGGTCATCGCTCTGCGGCGAACGGGAGGGCCATGTCGCGGTAGGGCTCCCCGGTGCTCAGTGCGCTGGCGAGATAGGTGATGCGCAGGCCGAGGTCTTCGGGCGTGAGGGCAAGACGATCACCCTCGTGCTCCTGCTTCGGCTCCTCCGCCCAAGCCTCCAGCGACCCGGCGGCGAGCTGCCAGTGCGCCGCCTCGTCCCCCGCATCCGGTAGCGCGGCGAACGCCTCCAGATGGGCCGGCTCGGTTCGCAACGTCAGTTCGGGATAGTGCGACGCGAGAGATTCCGCTTGCGCGGTCGGGACTGGCGCGCACCATTCGATCGGGCCATCGCCGTCGGCGTTCACCAGACCCCACCAGATGCACAACATGGCGCCTTCTCGTCCTTCGATCTTCGGGAGCGGGCGCTCGCGCAAAATCGCGATGAACTCCTTGCCGAACGCCCACATTCCCTGCTCGTCGACGTTGCGCTTGAGACAGAGCAGGCTCCGCTCGGGTATCTCCCGGGTGGCGACCTCGTACATGACGGACCTCTTTCCGCTCAACCGGCTGACGAGGTGGTCGGCCAGCTCGCGCCGCGCGTCGTGGGCCGCCTCGGCGTCGCGCCAATGCTCAGCGATGCGCGTCGCCGCATCGGCCGGATCGCACCCGAGCAGCTCCTTGATCGCCGCGAGCGGCAACTGCAACTGACGCAGCAGCACGACAAGGCGCGCGTCGTCGAGTTGGGCCGTGTCGTAGTAGCGATAGCCAGACGCCCGGTCGACGCGCAAAGGCACCAGCACCCCGCGTTCGTCGTAGAGGCGGAGTGCCTTCAGCGAAAGGCGAGACCGTCGAGCGAATTCCCCGATGCTGATCTCTTTCACGCTGACTCCCTCGTCGCCGGGCCGATCCGGCCCGGCAAGATGAGTGTGCGGGCTCCCCCAAGGTGAGAGTCAAGACTGTCGGCCGCCAGCCATCTCCCGGTAGCGGACGGGCGCGCCGCCGGCCGATGCGGGGCGGGGACCTGCCTGATCGTTGGCGAAAAGAATCTCGCCGTTCGGATGAACCGGTTGGCGGCGGGATGCAATAGAGAAGCGATGGACGATGACCTGCTGATCGCCGCGATAGCGGCCGGCGACGACACCGCGCTGCGGGCGCTGTTCTCCCGGCATGCCCCGTGGCTGGCGGCGCGGCTGCGGTCGGCGCTGCCTGCGCCGGATGTGGAGGACGTCTTGCAGGAGACGTTTCTGGCCGTCTGGCGGGGCGCGGGCAGCTACCGGCCGGAGGGCAGCGCAGGCGGATGGCGGTGGGGCGTGGCCCGCCGCCAGGCCGCGTTGTTCCTGCGTCGCCGCGGTCCGGCCGAACTCACGCTGCCCGCCGTCATCGAGGCGGACGGCGGGCAAACCGTCGATCCCGCGGAGGTGGCGCTGGCCCGGGCCGCCATCGACGATGCGGTGGGCGTGCTGGGACCCGCGGGCAGCCCGGATCGCGAGCTGTGGCGGCTGATGTACGTGGAGGACAGGCCGGTCGCGGAGGTGGCGGAGCTGCTGGATGTCCCGGAGGGAACGGTCAAGAGCCGGGCCCACCGGGCCCGGCGGCGGCTGCGGGACGCGCTGCGCAGCAATCCGCTGGCAGGAGGTGCCCGGTGACCGAGAGAGGCACGGAGCATGAAGCCGGCCGGGTCGCGCTGCCGCCAGACGTCGACCTGTCCCGGGTGTGGACCGGTGTGGCCGCGGAGGTCTGGCGCCGCCGCCCGGGTCCAGCTGAGCGGCTGGCCGCCCGGCTGCTGCGTTCGCCCGGCCTGGCCCGCGCACTGGTGACTACGCCGTCGCTGCTGCTCGGCTGGGTGATCGCCACCGTGATCGTGCTGGCGGTCGGCGCGGTGGCCACGCTGGGCACCGGGACGCCTTACGTGGCTCTGTTCGCTCCGGCCATCGCCGGGGCGGGCATCGCCTATGCCTACGGGCCGTGGCTCGACCCGGCCTGGGAGCTGTCGCAGTCCATGGCGGTCAGCGACCGGATGGTGCTGCTGGTGCGGGCGCTGGCCGTGTTCGGGCTGAACGCCGCGGCCGGCCTGGCCGCCTCGGCCGCCACAGGGGCGGCGGCCGCGGTGACGTTCGGCTGGCTGGTGCCGATGACCGCGGTGTGCGCGCTGGCGCTGGCCGCAGCGACCCTGTCCCGGTCGGCGAACGTCGGCGTGGCCGCGGGCCTATCCGGCTGGGCGATCACGGTGCTGGCCGGGCAGGCCGCCGGCGGGCACCTCACCGCCGCGATCACCAGTTCCGCCCTCCTTTTGCCCTACCTGGCCTTCGCCGCGTGCTGCGGCACGGTCGCGTGGTGCGCGACCCGGATCCCGAGGGGAGCCTCATGAACATCGAGCTCGTTGACCTGACCCGGCGGTTCGGCCGGACCTACGCGGTGGCCGGGGTGAGCATGGAGGCCGGCCCGGGCGTCTTCGGCCTGCTGGGACCGAACGGAGCGGGCAAGACCTCGCTGCTCCGGATGATGGCCACCGTGCTGCCGCCGACGTCGGGCCGGATGGAGCTGCTCGGGCGTGATCCGGGGAGCCACGGGCCGCGCCGGGAGATCCGGCGCCGGCTCGGCTACCTGCCGCAGAACCTGGGCTATTACCCCGGCTTCACCGTCGCCGAGTTCGTCGAGTATTTCGCGCTGCTCAAGGACATGCCGCCGGGCCGGGTGCCGCGGGCGGTGGCCGCCGCCATCGAGCAGGTCGGCCTGGGCGACAAGGCCCGGGCCAAGCTGCGCACGCTGTCCGGCGGGATGCTGCGCCGGGCCGGGATCGCGCAGGCAATCGTCAACGAGCCCGACCTGCTGCTGCTGGACGAGCCGACCGCCGGACTGGACCCCGAGCAGCGGGTGGCGTTCCGCGCCCTGCTGCGCGGGCTCGGCGAGCGGGCCACCGTGGTGGTCTCCACTCACCTGGTCGAGGACGTCGGGGCCGCTTGCAGCCAGGTCACGCTGATGGAAGCGGGCAAGGTGGTCTTCGACGGGACCCCGGACGAGCTGATCGCCCGCGGTGAGGACAGCGGGGCGGCTGGGGACGCGCCGCTGGAGCGCGGCTACAGCGCGGTACTGGCGGCGGCGCGAAAGGTACCCGCGACGCACAGGCAGCCGGGCCTGGAGACCAGGGCATGACCGCCGCAGCCGAGGCCCCAGCCCGGCCCGCGCCTGCGCGGACCCCTCGCCTGGCGCCACCGCTGTCGTTCCTGCGGCTGTTGCGGATCGAATTGCGGCGGAACACGATGCCCTGGCTGCTGCCACTGATCGCAGTGTTGTTCTGGTTTGATTCGTACCGGACAAGTACCAGCCAGCCCGCGCTGTATGTGCTGCGTACGTTCTGGAACCTGGGCCAGGGGCACGCGATCATCGACTTCGGCCCGTGCGTGGCCGGGGTGGCCGCTTGGACGGGATCGCGCGACGGCAGGCGCCACACCGCCGACCTGGTAACCGGCACCGCGCGGCCGCGCTGGACGGCGCAGCTCATCACCTGGGCGGCCACGTCGATCTGGGCGGTCGGGGCCTACGTGGTCTTTGTGGGCGTGATGTTCGCGCTCTACGCGGGGCAGCATGTGCAGGGCCAGCCGCCCTGGTGGTGGGTGGCGGCCGGTGCGGCGGCGGTGGCCGCGTTCAGTGCCGCCGGGTTCACGGTCGGCTCGTTCTGGCCCAGCCGGTACGCCGCCCCGCTGGCCGCGTTCGGCGGGTTCCTGGCCATGATGATGTCGTCGCAGACCGGGTTCAGCCACACCAGCGGCTGGGCCTGGATCCTCCCGACCAACTCCAACGGAAACCTCCAGCCCGACTCGGGGATGCTCTACCCCTACCTGCCGGACCTCCCGATCGCCCGCATCATGCTGCTGGCCGGCCTGGCCATTGTCTTCCTGGGGCTGACCGGGCTGCCCGCGGCCGCGGGCGGGCTGCGGCTGCGACGGGTGGCGGCGGCGGGCCCCCGGGCCGGGCGGGCCGCCGCCGGGCCCCCGCTCGGGCGGGGGGC
>CAXUJF010000013.1:22304-31530 GCA_964250865.1 uncultured Streptosporangiaceae bacterium | reverse complement strand
AGAGTCGACCTTGCCCTGCACCGCGGGGAAATCGTCGGCCTGCTCGGCGCCAACGGGGCCGGCAAGACCACGCTGATCAGGCTGCTGCTGGGGTTGCTGGCCGCGTCGGGTGGCGCCGTGCGGCTGTTCGGCGGCTCGCCGACGCGCGCGGCCCGGCGGCGAATCGGCTACCTGCCCCAGGGACTCGGGCTGTATGAGGATCTGAGCCCGGCGGAGAACCTGGCTTTCTCGGCGGCCGTGTTCGGGGCTGGCGGCGGTTCCGGTCTGCCCGGCTGGCTGCAGGGCACGGCGGGTGTGCCCGTCGGCCGCCTGCCGCTTGGCCTGCAGCGCCGGACAGCGTTCAGCAATGTTCTGACCCACCGGCCTGACCTGCTGGTCCTCGACGAGCCGACGTCGGGCGTGGACCCGGGGCCCCGGGCCCGGGGGTGGCAACCTTGGGGGCCCGCGGCCGGCCGCGGAACCGGAGCCCTCGTCACCACGCACCACATGGACGAGGCGGACGAGTGCGACCGGCTGCTGGTGATGGCCGGCGGCCGGATCGTAGCCGCGGGCACGACCCGCGACATTATCGGTGACGCGCGGGTCAGCGTGCTGCAGACGGACCACTCGGCTGAGGCGCTGGCCGCGCTCGCGGCGGCCGGGTGCCAGGCGATGACCGCGGGCCGTGTTATTCGGGTCCCTGACCGAGACCCGGACGGCGTCCGGGTCGCCCTGGGACCGGTGCCTGGCCTGGTCACCCAGGTCCCCGCCACCCTGGAAGAGCGCTTCTTCCAGCTCACCGCGAGCAGCCAAGACCGGGTAAGCACCTAGCGAATGGAGAAAATATGCAGATGGCCGAAGCGGTCATCGAGACTGAACAGCCGTCCAGATATCTTGAGCAGCTGTGCCGGCACGCGAAGCAGATGGGGGGCACGATGGGCCGGTTCAGTCATTTGCGCCGGGCCATGGACCACGCTGGCTCGCGGCCCGAACTGCGGCACGTCGAGTGGACGGAGACCAGCGGAAACGTCGTGCTGAACTGGGGCCAGTGGACCATGCAGGCCTCGCCCGGCGTGCTCCGGGTGCGGGCTGAGGCGACTTCCGCGGAAGACCTGGGCCGCATCCAGGACCTGGTCACCGCCCGCCTTGAGGGTTTCGGAAGGCGCAGCAATCTGCAGGTCGTCTGGCATCCGCTGTCCTCGCCGGCCACCGGCTCCGGCCTCACCGAAGACGCCTAGCGTGCGCCCGGTGCCGGAAGACTGGGACCGGTTGGTCGCGGTCGCCGCTCATCCCGACGACCTCGAGTACGGGGTCGCGGCCGCCGTCGCCCGCTGGACCGGGCTGGGCAAGCAGGTCTCCTACCTGATCGCGACCACGGGCGAGGCCGGCATCAAGGGGTCGCCGCCCGGTGAGACGGGCCCTGTCCGCGTGGCCGAGGAACGGCGGAGCGCCGCGCTCGCGGGCGTCGTCGACGTGGAGTTCCTCGGTTACCCGGACGGGCTGGTCGAATACGGCGTCCCGCTGCGCCGCGACCTGGCGGCCGCCTTCCGCCGGCTTGAGCCTGATGTGGTGCTGACCATGAACTTCGACCTGACCTGGGGCGAGGACGGGCCGGTGAACCACGCGGATCACCGGGCGGTCGGCCTGGCCGCGCTCGATGCCTGCCGGGACGCCGCCAACGAGTGGCTGTTCCCCGCGGCCGGGCCGCCGCACGCCGGCATCCTCGACGCCTACGTGGCCGGCGTCACCGACCCCACCCACTTCGTGGACGTCACCGGCACCATCGACACGGGCATCGCCTCGCTGCGCGAACACGAGGCCTACCTCGGCGCCCTGGGCGCCGACTTCGATTCCGACCAGTTCCTGCGCGACATGACCGGCTACGTCGGCCTCGGGGCCGGTTGCGACTATGCGGTCGGCCTGCGCCGCTACCCGATGACTTAACCGCCGGCAACCGCGGGAATGATGCTGACCACGTCGCCGTTACTCAGCCTTGACTCCAGGGCGGCGTCCGTGCGGACGTCTTTGTCGTTGATGTACACGTTGACGAAACGCTGCAGTTTCCCGTCGGCGGCCAGCAGGCGAGTACGAATTCCCGGATACAGGATTTCGAGGTCGGCGAGGAGTTCGCCGAGGTCGGTGCCGGATGCCTGGACCCATTTCTGGCCGCCGGTGTAGGTACGCAGGATCGTTGGAATTTCTACCCTGACAGGCATGACGGGGCTCCTTGGTAAGAATTCGTAAAGGCCACGCCCAGTTCAGCAGAATTGTGGCTAACGCTCAATCCGGACGTTGACCGGGGAAAGGAGAGGTTGGTCGTGCGGGCCATCTTGCACGCGCTGTCCGTCACCGGGTTTCCCATTCCTTCGCGACCATGGTCAGCACGGAGCATCCTGAAGTCCCAGGTCAGCAGTCATAGGCCAGGCAGGACGGTCGGTATACCGCTTCCGCTGCGGTCGGCACACCACTCCACCTCCGCTGTCCGTGCCCGTCCGAGCGCTGCCCCGCCCTGATGCAGCAACATATTAGTGTCCGCCGGACCATGAGTAATATAGACGTTTTAATCATTTTTCGGAATGTTAATGTAGTTGCGCCCCCTGAAGTTGGGCCATCGGATCATAGGACATGTCCTGTCAGTGTGATCGCTGTGCCCAATCTCGATGGGACTGGTCTAGAGTCAGCATATGGCCGAATTGGTGCTGCAGGCTAGTGATGACCTTGTTGCCCGGCTGGCCCACGAGAGTGATCCGGTACGCGCCATTGTTGAGCTCATCTGGAACGCAATCGATGGCGAGGCGCACGCGGTGACCGTGCGGCTGGAGCGGGACCCAACGCTGGGGGCGATCACCTCGGTAGTCGTTGACGACGACGGCCATGGCATCAGCTCAGATGAGGTCGGGGAACTCTTGGGCGGATCGGTGATTCCTGGAAAAACGCTCCGAGCGCACCAAGAGCGGCCTGCGCGTTCTGCACGGCAAACTAGGTGAAGGCCGTCTGCGTGCTTTCGCGCTGGGCTCACGCGTGGTGTGGGCTAGCCGCAGCGTCAGCATCGCAGGCGAGGAGCAAGATGTCACGATCACCGGCAACCGCGGCAATCGCCATGTATTCCGCTGGGAAGCGGCCACCGCTTCTTCGCCTTTTCCAACCGGCACTGCGGTCATCGCATACAACGACGGGCAGCGCAGCCTGTCAGCACTTGAGACGGACGACGCGGTCGCTGCATTGCGGTCCCATTTCGCACCGGTACTGCTGAACGAATCAGGACTGGCTGTCTTGTTCGACGGCGCGCCCCTTGATCCGGCGGAAGAAATTATCCGCGACACTCAGCTGGACATTTCTTTCGGGCAAGCCCTCGCCCATCAGGGCCGGCTGCGGATCATCGAATGGCGGTCCGGGAAACACAGGGCCGTTTACTTCGGCTCCGATGAACAGCGCACGGACCCATGGCGGACGGCGGTAGCCCGCAATCCCATCTCGCACCGCGCAAACCCAGGTCAGTGGCCTATAGCTCGGATGAAGCGAGCGGGCTGTAAAACCGTCGGCTACGCCTTCAATGGTTCGAATCCATTACCTGCCACCACCTGCGGAAACGGCCTGCTAGCTGCGAATTCTCGCGCTGGTGAGCCGTTTCTTTTGTCCCGTGGTGTCATCCTGGGTCGCTGTGGATCCCTGTGCTGCGGTGTCCACGGACGAGCCACGGACGGCGTCCGGGGCTCAGCGCGGTCGGTGTAACCGTCGGTCTCCACGGACGGCCACGGGCGAGGAAAGCCGCGTCCACGGACGAGGTCTGCGGGCGCTGTTGCGTTGGGCGATTCCTGGCAGGCTGGAGCATTGACCGGATGGCCTGTTACGGCGAGCTCGTCGAAGGCAGTGCGGAGCTGGTGACGGGCGGGGACGTGGGTGGCGATGTCGTAGTGGCCGCGGTGCAGGTTCTGGAGGAAGGCGTGACCGGCGGCGGGAATCCGCGCTGAGCGGTGCCGCTTCAGCCCGCGCATTGGCCGGAGCCGAGCTTTGAGCCGCCCGTGATCTGCCTCGGCTGGGTTAGCTGGCGTATCGCTTCACGGTGTGCAGCGCTGAAGGGATCAGCTCATTCAGGACCCGCGGATAGGCGGCGGCGCGGCCGGTGGTGACCTCGACCGGGATCACGCCAGCCCGGATGGCCCGGGTGAAGAAGCGCCGGGCGGCCGGGAGGTCACGCCTCATCGACAGCAGGACGTCGATGACCTGTCCATTCTGGTCGATTGCCCCGTGCATGCACCCGCTGGTCGGCCAGTGCCTCTTGATCTGGACCGTCAGCTGTAATATCGGGGCCGTCTTGACCGCCCCGAACAGCGGCTACGTGCGCGCCGCCACCGTGGACAGCAGTCACAGGAAGTAAAGGACGGCTCGCCCCAGTAGGACGTCCAGGCACGTCCAGCGGTGGTCTTGATGCGTAGTTACCGCGTCCTGGTGCTCCGCCGCATTCTGCCAGGCATGACTAAGCTCATCGCCTTTCTGCCAGCCATGCTTGCTACTGCCGTGTTCGCCAAGTGGGCATTTCTGCCTGCCCGGTATTTGCCGTGGAACCGCGTCCGCCACCTGCGCATCCGCCTGCACCTGCGGTTGTACCCCGGCAAGGGCTCTGCTCACATATTCAGTTTGTGGCTGCGGTGGGGCCGTCTGGCCGCGCTGCGTCGCTCCGGCAGGATTCGCCCTTCGCTGCCACTCCTCTACCGCCTTCTGGACACGCGACACCATGCAGTGTTCCTCGGCCGCGGCCACTTCCGGCACGGCTTGCGCGCGCCGTTGGAGGAGCACGTGCTCGTGATGGCGCCGCCCCGGACGTTCAAGACTGCGTTTCTGGCGGACGTCATCCTGCTATACCCGGGCCCGGTCATCGCCACAACCACCAAACCAGATATCTACGCGCTGACCGCGGCGGTGCGCACTGGGCGTGGCGCCGTACACGTCTTCAATCCGCAGTACATCGGCGGCGTGCCGTCCACTTTCGCCTGGTCCCCGGTCGAGGGCTGCGAAGACCCGGCCACTGCTATCCGCCGTGCCGACGCCTTCGCTTTCGCCGTCTCCCAGAAGGGCGTCGAAGATGGCTCCTTCTGGTCCTCGAAGGCGAGCGACTATCTGCGTGGCTACTTCCACGCTGCCGCCTTGGCCGGATACGACTTGCGAGCGGTCGCCGCCTGGATTTCCGGTGACGAGCCGGATGTCCCTGAGCGGATTCTGGCTGCTGCGGGGGCTCACCAGTGGGCCATCACACTGTCTGAACTCCGCTCCGAGGCGCAGAAAACGACCGCCACGGTTCGGATGGTCATGTCGAGGGCGCTCTCGTTCATGGCGGACCCCGACTTGGCTGCCTGTGTGTTGCCCGCCCCGGGAGCTGGGTTGCAGATCCCGGCCTTTCTCTGGGGGTCCGGCACCCTGTACATGATCGCCGAGGCGATATCCGCGGAAGCGCCCGTCGCTCCGCTGTTCGCCGCGCTGGCGTCGGAGATCCACTACGCCGCCGCGCAGATGGGTCAGGCCTCTACATCTGGCCGCCTGGATCCGCCACTGCTGATGGGCCTAGATGAGGTCACACAGATCTGCCCGGTCCCGCTGCCGTCGTGGTTGTCGGACTCCGGCGGCAAAGGCATCCAAATCTGCGCCGTCGCCCATGGCGAAGCGCAGCTCACCGGCCGCTGGGGTGACCATGGTCGCCGGGTCATCCTCGACACCAGTTCCGTGAAGGTTTTCCTGCCTGGCATCACCGACGTCACCACGCTCGACGCGACCTCCAAGCTCTGTGGCCAGGCATCCTGGAAGGTCAAGGGTCAGGATCACGCCACCTGTCATGACATCGCCACCCCAGACATGATCCGGCAGCTGCCCGCCGGATTCGCCCTGGTCATACGTGGTGGCTGTGCACCAGTTATTGCCCGTCTACCCCGCGCGTGGGAAAACCCCGCCTACCGCCGCGCCCGTCGCTTCGGCCTGGTCACTGCTGAGCCCGTTGCCGCGACCGACGCCTACCCCGTTTTCCAGCAAGACCTTGGCGTTCTCGATCCTGTGCCAGCCGAATGGCTGTCTAGCGACGACGCCTACCTACGGTGATCAGGGAGGCAGATGCGCAGAAGAGATAACGGCCCGGAACGTCCGGATGAGCGTGCTTACCGGCTCCCCGAGACGGGACCGCTCCCGGACCTATCGCTCTACGAGCGTCTCATCGACGAGGGCACTACCGCGGCGGACAGGCACGAAACCGCCGTCGACCACGTCACTGCGCGGCGGCTGGCCATCTGGCTGGCAGCCCGGCCGCAGGAGCCAACCTTCTCCCGGAACCTGGTCCAGTTCACCAGGACCGGAGCGATCAGCCCTTCGCTCAAGACTCAGTTGCGCTTCCATGCCCGTTCGGCCAACTATGCCGATCAGCCTCAGGCCGCCCGCCTCATGCAATATGTCATCGCACGCGGCGCAGACATCGGCCCGATCGGCGAGAATTTTGGCGCCGCCCGCGAGCAGATCGACCGCGCAGACCTCATGCTCGCTGACCTCTACCAACGGAAGAAGCTCGGCCGCGCCCAGCCTGAGCCTTTCTGGCCTGAGACCGACGGTCCCGGGATCGTTGCGTTCGCCGGCCTTGACCTTAAAAGCCAGAGGGTCAGCTTTGTCCTTGACCCAGCCACGGCCAATAGCGTCATGTTCGCTATCGCTGCGCAAGCCAACGAGCGCGAAGCTCATATCCGCGAGGTGCAACGGTATGGCCAATCCCTGCCCGAGGGGTCCTATGGCCGCAGCAACCGGTATGCGATCGCTGCGCGCGAAGCTCGCATCAACGCCCGTCTGCGCGCCGTCGAACGCGCCTACCGCATGGCCATCGAGCCCACCGCCACGATCGATGCGGCCGAGTTCACCGGACAGCGGCGCTCGCCCCAGCGCGCCGCCGACAAAGAGATCGAGCTCGAATAGCGTGCGTAGCTGCCACCTGCCCCCGCACGCCGGCGGTCATCAATCAGGTGTGACCATCTAATGGCGTCGCTGTTCCCCAGACCTGGTCGAAGCTATCGATGTAGGTCGCGGCCATGCCCCTTCCGCCGGCTACACGAACGCTGAAAACGGGAGCATGCGCGGCTGGAGTCCCGAAGACATGTTGATTGACCAGCAGATCTTCATCGGCTCGATAGATCGAGTTGTACAACACTGCGTCATGTCAACGACGGCCGAAATCTGACCCCTTAGCGGCGGGCGAGTTCGAGTGCTGGTCGCAACACCTCTGCTAGATGAGGGGTGTGGATATGGGCAGGCGTGGCCGGAAGCGGCAGCTGGATCTGGAGAGCGCGTACTGGTTGCTGCTGAAGTCGGGGGTGGGTACGGTGGCGGCGTGCCAGCAAGTGGGGATCACCCGGAAAACGGGCTACCGGTGGCGGGCGGAGAACGGCGGGATCCCGCCGGTGCGCCTCGCGGAGGCGGCTCGCAGTAGCCGGTACCTGTCGCTGCTGGAGCGGCAGCGGATCGCCACACTGCGCGGCCGCGGGCTGGGCGTGCGCGACATCGCGGGCCGGATCGGCCGCAGCCCGTCGACGGTCAGCCGGGAGATCCGCCGCAACCTGCTGGCTCATGACCGGGACCGCTATGACGGTGACCTCGCCCACGCCCGTACCCGGCAGCGGGCCCGCCGGGTCCGGGCCGCCCGGCTTAGCCAGGACAGCGAGCTGCGCACCGAAGTGCAGTCGCGGCTGGAGCAGGAGTGGAGCCCGGAGCAGATCGCGGCGCACCTGCGGGCGGCGTTCCCAGGCCGCCCGTCCTGGCATGTGTGTCACGAGACGATCTACCAGGCGCTGTATCACGGCGGCAAGGGTGGCCTGAGCAGGGAGCTCACCGGCCGGCTGCGGACCGGGCGGCCGCTGCGCAAGCGCCGCCGCCGGGCCAGTGAGCGGCGGGTCAGGTTCATCGCCCCGGCATCGCTGATCGGCTGCCGGCCCGCCGTCGTCGAAGATCGGCAGCGCGTCGGTGACTGGGAGGGTGATCTCATTGTGGGCCGGATGAGCCAGTCCACGATCGGCACGCTAGTTGACCGGCGCAGCCGCTACGTCCGCCTGGTGCACCTGCCCGCCGGGCACAGCGCCGGGCAGCTGCGCGCCGCGATCGAGCCGGTCCTGGCCAGCCTGCCCGGCCGGGCGCGGCTCACCCTGACCTGGGATCAGGGCTCTGAGATGGCCCACCACGACAGGTTCGCCGGGCAGTTCGCCGAGGGCATCTTCTTCGCCCACCCGGGCAGTCCCTGGCTGCGCGGCACGAACGAGAACACCAACGGCCTGCTGCGCCAGTACTTCCCGAAGGGCGCCGACCTGTCGGTCTTCACCCCGCAGCACCTGCGCGACGTCGAGCAGAGGCTGAACGGCAGGCCCCGCAAGATCCTCGGCTGGCAGACACCGGCCCAGGTGTTCGGCCTAGCCGTGGGACAATCAGCCATCAGTGTTGCGACGGTGACTTAAATCCACCCTCGAACTCGCCCGCCACGCCGGGGTCAGTATTCACCCGTCGCCGACACGGGAGCCGCGCAGTCCGGCACTTTCAGCGCTCATGACACTGCGATTCGTGTACCTGGCCGTGCTGCGCGTGTTCGGCTGGCTGGCTTTGCTCGCCCGGTCCGACCGGGCCAAGGACGCCGAGATCCTGATCCTGCGTCATCAGGTCACTGTGCTCCAGCGCCAAGTCAAGGCCCCGCGGCTGTCGTGGGCCGACCGGGCAATCCTGGCCGCGATGGCCCGGCTGCTGCCGGGCAGCCAGCTCCGCCGGCTGCGGCTGATCGTCTCGCCGCGCACCGTGCTGCGCTGGCACGCCGACCTTGTCCGCCGGCACTGGTCCTACCCGCATCGCCCACCGGGACGGCCGAGGACTGCCCAGACGGTGCGGGCACTGGTGCTGGAGATGGCCCGCGACAACCCGGGCTGGGGGTACCGGCGCATCTACGGCGAGCTGGCCGGCCTGGGACGTAAAATCGCGCCGTCGACCGTCTGGCAGATCCTCAAGGACGCGGGCATCGATCCCGCGCCCAGGCGGGCCGGGTAGTTCTGGCGGGCGTTCCTGGACGTCCAGGCCAGGACGATTCTGGCGATGGACCTCTTCCACGTCGACACCGTGTTCCTGCGACGCCTGTACGTGCTGTTCTTCATCGAGGATGGCACCCGCCGCGTGCACCTGGCCGGGATCACTGCTCACCCGACGGGGGAGTGGGTGACGCAGCAGGCCCGCAATCTGCTGATGAACCTTG
>CAXUJF010000013.1:0-22204 GCA_964250865.1 uncultured Streptosporangiaceae bacterium | reverse complement strand
TGGATCGCCAGCGCCCGCCGCGAGTGCCTGGACCGGATGCTGATCACCGGCGAGCGGCACTTGCGGCTGGTCCTCAGCGAGTACACCGATCACCACAACTCTCACCGGCCGCACCGGGCGCTGCACCAGGAACCGCCTGCCGGGCGTCCGCATCCACCCACTCTGGCCGCGAACGTACGGGTTCTGCGCCGGGACCGGCTCGGCGGCCTGATCCATGAATATTCGCAGGTCGCATGAGGCGACGCAGTTTTCGGCACCTACAAGGTCGTGCCCTGTGCGGCGACGGCGGCCTGGCCATGCTGCTCGGCGAGCTGCTTACCGTCCGCACCCATCACCTGCCGGTCAAGGTCATCGACCCCAGCGCCCTGGAACTTGCCCCCACACATCAGCAAGGCCGAGGGCACCCAGGTGGATATCTGGGACTGCAACGGCGGCTCCAACCAGGAATGGACCGGCCCGTAACCGGCAGGCTATCCAGCCATGGCCGCCAGCGGCGGTGGGTCCTTCCGCCGCCGCTGGCGGCACAATTGGCCGCACGTCTTCCCGTCCGGCTGGCCTGAACGGGACCGTCTCAGCCACGTTGCAGCTGGCGGGCGCCGTGTCGGGCCAACTATGGCTTACTCAGCGGTAGGCCCACGACCATTTCTGGTTGGCGCCGCCGTTGCAGGTCCAGATGTCCAGGGGCGTGCCGACCGTGGTGCTGGCGCCGAAGACGTCCAGGCAGAGCCCGGATTGCTGGCCGACGATGGTCCCGTTGCTTTCCACGGTCCATTTCTGGTTGGCGCCGCCGTTGCAGGGCCACAGCTCGACCTTGGTCCCGGCGGCGGTCTGGTTATTGTAAACGTCGAGGCACTCGGTGGCACCCATGGTCCGCAGCTCGCCTGCGGAGGTCGCCGAGAGCTCCTGGTTGATGCCGCCGTTGCAGGACCAGATCTCCTCCGCGGTACCCGGGAAGAAGACATAGGGCCCCGGCGTGGCATCACCCGTGGTGTCGAGGCAGTCGCCGGTCTGGGCGCTGACCAGTTCGCCGGTGCCGCCGGTCCCCGAGGCGGGGGTGGCGGAGATGAGGGTGACGCCGCCGGGTGAGACGGTCGTGGTGAAGGTGCCGGTCGAGGTGCCGAGCGACCCGCCGCTCCACAGGTCGGTAATGTTCGCTGAGCCGGTGAGCCCGAGCTGGGCCAGCGGCACGCTGTAGGTGTGGCTGGCGGAGGTGTCGGTGTTGAAGACGCCGATGTCCCAGGTGCCGTTCTGCTGCCGTTTGTCGAAGACTTGCTCGTTCCCGCTGTCGATGATCCGATCGCCGGGGATGCCGTCCTGGTCGACCGCGATCACCGCGCTGTTGTCCAGCAGGGCCAGGTCACCGGAGTCCAGATTGGTGAGATCGGAGCCCAGGATGAGCGGCGCGCTGGCCAGCGACCACAGTGACAGCTGCGTCTGCCGCTCCGGCACCGTCAATCCGTCGTTGCTGCCGTTCCCGGCCTCGACCGAGTCGTAGTCGTTCCAGCCGCCGGGACCGCCGTAAGGCTGCCAGCTGGCCGCGGCGTCGAACCGCTGGGAGACATTGCCCCAGTCGGTGAGCGGGTAACTGCTGCCCCCGGATCCGCAGTAGCACTCGATGTCACCGCCGGTGCGCCAGCCGTTGGCCAGGGACGACCAAGTGGTGCCGTCAGCGATGTTCAGGCTGTTGGACAGCTCCAGCGCCATCGGTCGCCCGGTCTGCTTCAGTGCCGTCGACCAGGCCTGCACATCCGGGATGTCGAAGGAGCCCACCCCGTCGAGCTTGACGTAGTCGACGCCCCAGGTGGCGAGCTCATCGGCCCAGGAGTTGATGAACGCCTGCGCGCCGGGCTTGCTGTAGTCGATTCCCTGCATGCCGCCGCAGTTGTAATTGTTCTCGCGGTCTCCGTCGGCGATCCCGGCGGCGGTGTCGGAGGTGCCCTCGACCGGGGTGTTGTCTGCCACGGCCTGATCAGAGATGCCCGGCGTGACATAAAGGCCGAACTTCAGCCCCAGGCTGTGCACATAGTTCGCGACCACCTCGATGCCGTTGACCGAGCCGCTGGCCGGGAACTTGGCCGGGTCGGTCACCCACCGGCCGTAAGAATCGACATTCGGGCCCTGGCCGCCCGGGCACTCGTAATAGAAGTCGTCCACGTTGATGTAGTCGTAGCCGTGCGTGCTCAGCCCGCTGGACTTCATTGCACTGGCCTCGGCCTCGATCTTCGCCGCCGTCGGGTCCTTACGCAGGAAACTCCAGCTGCTCCAGCCCATCAGCGGAGCGCTGACGGCCAGTCCGTTGTTCTCCGCCACCGCCCGCGGTGCCGCTACCACCCGCGGCGCTGCCAGCGCCCACGGTGCCGCCAGCCCTGTGCCCACGGTGATGACGAGCGCCATCACCATCACCGTCCATCGTGATCGTGGTCCCACTGGTTTCTCCATCCGCCCAGGAACGCCCGGCCGGCATCACCGCCGCCGCACCACGTCGCGCGGCGGCGCCCGCTCCCCGGTGCTACTGGGCGCTCGCCCTCGACCATCCATCACACTGAAGAACACGTCAACACACGATCCAATATTTTTCACCAGATAGTTGCGGATGCCACCATCATCTCTAGGTGGTCTCCTCCGGCGGGAAAGGGCCGCCGCAGAGGCCGCGTGGCCTCGGTAATCTGCGGCACTGAGTGGCGGATCAGGCCCGCTGACCGGCGTTCGCCAGAATCTCACCGCGGTGAGGATGGTCCATTCCCGGACGATCAAAGAGCTCTGGGGTCCAGGGCCGCTGGCCAGCACCTCCGGCCCGCCACCGATGGAGACCAGCTATGGTTCCCAGGGTTGTCGCGGACAGCTGGCTGTTCTGGCTGGCGTGGTCGGCATCCACCGCCAGGTAAAGGCCTGGACCTGGTCATCTGCCCGAACATGTTCCCGGTCGGATGGCCTGCGGCGCTGATCCTGGCCTGCCTGATGCCGCGCCAGGAGATCAGCCACGCTCCTTGCCGGCGGCCGTCGGTAAGGAGCGTGGCTGGTAGCTGACGCCGATATGGCGCCGGTGAGGAGCGGCGGATGGCGCGGCGGTTGCGAAGGGCAACCACTCGGGCGTCTGCCGCATAATCGGTGATGAGCTGACGGACGCGTGGGCCATCCGCCTTCGACATCCGGGAACGGGGCCTGCTCAGAGGGTCAGGTGCTGCTTTTCATGCCGTCGATGAGGATGGCGGCGCAGCGTTCCGCCTGGTCGGGGTCGGCCCGGAGATTCAGGACGCAGCGGCCCGAGGCGGGGACGGATGCGGCGAGCAGTGGTATGTCTTCCCAGTGGATGTCGTCTCGCAGGCTTCCGGCGCGCTGGGCACGGTCGACAAGACGTTCTATCAGTTCGAGAAGCCGGAGCCGGGCTGCGGCTACCGAAGGCCCACCCCTGTCCGGCAAGGTGTCGGATAGGCCCGCGTTCTCCCGGAACCGGAGGGTCAAAGTCGTGAAGAACCCGGTGAAACCGGTCCACGGATCGTCACTGGCGAGTGCGCGCTCGGCTTGGGTCAGCAATTCGCCCAGGATGTCGAGCAGCACGGCTTCCACCAGCTGGGCACGGTCGGGATACCGCCGGTACACGGTTCCCACTCCGACACCGGCCCGGCGAGCGATCTCGTGGTAGCTGACGTCCAGGCCCGTGCTGGCGACAGCCCGGCGAGCCCCGGCCATTACCTGCTCGGCGTTGCGGCGGGCGTCCGCCCGCATCGGGCGGACCGGTCCCGGCTCAGATGGCTGGCTTTTGCGGCCGGCAGGCACGGCGGACGCGCTGGTCACTGATCCGGTGATGCCTGCGAGGCGCCGGCCGGGCGCCGCGCCCCGTCGACTGTGACGGTCCGCTCCCGGAACAGCCACCGGCCGTTGGCCTTGACCAGCTTATCGGCATACTCGCCGACCATCGCGATCGTGCTGCGCGCTTCGTCATCGGTCGCGATGATCTGGAAGAAGCAGTGTGAGGTCGCCGTGTCGCCGTCAACCCCGATACGGACATTGGACAGAAAATGCCGCAGGTGTGGCATGCCGCCCGCTTCCAAGTCACGGGCGTGCTGCGCGAAGCGCTCCTTGTCCGGCCACACCCGGAACGATTCGTACGCGCCGTTGAACACGCCGTCCGGCGCGAAGCAGTTCGCCCACCCGTCGATGTCCAGCGAGTCCGTCACGACGTTGTATTCAGCCAGCAGGTCGCTGATAGCAGCCTGATCTGACACGGTCATACGGTTCCTCCAACGGCCTGGTCCGGACATCTTTGGTCGATCTCGAGTAACGGACCAACTCTGTCCACTTAGCAGGCTAGCGAACCGGACAACAGTCGTCCACTAATCCACCTGCTGCCTCGGATCAGCCAGCAGGCGCGCACCCGGACTACGTCGCTTCGAAGCCCAGCTCCTCCGCGGCACGCGCGGCGGTAGCGCACAGAAGAGTTCCTAGCCGCCGCGCTTCGGAGGCCGACATGAGCGCGCTGGGCAGGACAAGGCCGATGACGGCTTCCAGCGCACCGTCGGCGCCGAACACGGGAGCGCCGAGAGCAGCGAGACCGAAGATCATCCGGTTGGTGGTGCGGCTGAAACGATCCCGGCGGGTGGTTTCCTTTATTTCCCTGACTTCAGCTGCTGACGCGGGACGGGTTGTCTCCTGGCGCTGCTGAGACCGGAGGACCTCACGGGTCACGGAGTCAGGCAGGTGAGCCAGGAAGACACATCCGACCGCGGAGTCGAGCAGGGGCAGGATGGATCCGACCCGGACCACGATCGGCAGCGCGTGTGTTCCGGTGTCCCAGCGGACCAGGGTCGGGCCTTGATCGGTCCACACTCCGACGTTGACGGTGTGGCCGGTCTGGTCACGCAGGTCGACGGCGTGTGCGGAGATGGTGCTGACCGCATCCGTGCGCCGCAGGGCCTCAATTCCCAGATGACGTGAAGCGGGGCCCAGGTCGTACAGGCCGTTGGTCGGGTTCTGGGAGGCCATGCCGGTCCGGACCAGGCTGGCCAGGTACCGGTGGACCTTGGCCGGGTGCAGGCCCGCGCGCCGGGCGACCTCCGTCAGGGGCATAGGCCCGCGACCGTGTTCAAGCGCCGATAGCACCCTCACGCCCACCTCGACCGACTGGACGCCCTGCGGCTGGCTCGGCCCCTCACGCGGCACTGTCACGTCGTCGGATGGTAGCAGGGGCTTCGTGGCGGCGGTTCCGCGCAGTTCCGCCGCCCGTCGCTCACTGAAAGTCATCGTTACGCGACCGCGCGGATCATCTGGTCGATCAGCCGCCACATGCCCGCATCCTCGGCAGCAGCGCCGAACAGATACCAGTCCGGCCGCACCAGCGCCGACTCGCAACCGTGCTGGTCGAACCAGGCGGCGTAGGCGCCGTCGACGTCGACGACGGTCAGCGTTCCATCATGGTTCTCTTCTAGCACCCGGTGCGATGGCTGGATGAGAACGGTGCGGCCCCGCACCCTCTTCCACTGCTGAGTCAGCCCCGGATCGGCGGCCGCCAGCAGCTCGGCGCGACGTGTCACGATGACCGGTCCAGGCCCGGCGACGTCATCGAAGAGCCTCCGGCGGCCCTGACCGTCGGTCACTGATGCCTGCGGGAAGACGGCGCCAGCCATGGGCGCGCCGGCCGCGATGAGTCCCGCGCTGAGGTCGGGGTATACAAGCTTTTCGGGTTCGCGGCGGTCGCGCCGCTGGGCGAGCAGATGCTCGTCGCGCGCCCGCGCCGCCACCGGGTCACGCAGCGTCTGAACGCGTCCCAGCTCGATCGCCTTCTCGGTGATGAAACGGACGTGGGGCTCGCGCTCGGGCTGGTAGGTGTCGAGGATGCGCGGGTCAGACAGGCCGGACAGCACCAGGTCGAGCTTCCAGGCCAGGTTGTGGCTGTCACGCATTCCCGAGCACATGCCCTGCGCCAGGAACGGCGGCATCTCGTGGGCGGCATCGCCTGCCAGCAGCACCGGGCCCTGTCGCCATTGGTCGGCGATCCGCGAGCGGAACACGTAATTGGCCACGCGGACCAGCTCGGCGTCCTCGGGTCCCAGATACGGGGCCACTCGTTCCCAGACGCGGCCAGGATCCGTCACCTGGTCGGGGCGCTCGTCAGGTTCGAGCATGAACGAGAACCGCTGGTGATGGGGGCCGATGCGCACGATCGACGTCGGCTGCACCGGGTCACAGACCTGACGGAAGGTCGGCACACCAGGCAGCTCGTGCCGCTTACGGAAGTCGCAGACCAGCCAGTTCTCCTGAAAGTTGTAGTCGGAGATGCCGATGCCGAGCGACCGTCGCATGAAGCCGGTGCCGCCATCGGCGGCCACGGCGAAGCGGGCGCGCACCGTCTGACGGTCCCCGTGCTGGCCGACGGCCTCCAGCGTCACTCCTTCGCCGACGGTCTGCACGGCGTCGACCGTGCAGCCCTGGCGGACTTCGACCGTCGGCAGTGTCTTGCATCGCCGGTCGAGCACGGCCTCGATGTGCGGCTGGTACATCATGTACAGTGCGGCCCAGCCTCCGCGCGCTGGATTGTCGTAGTGCACCTGCAGCAGGGTCTGCCCGGCGTCGTTGACCCAGTCGTAATCGGTCTGGACGACCGAGCCCGGCAGCACTTCGTCGGCGAGGCCGAGTTTCTGGAAGGTCCGCATGATCTCGTCGTCGAAGCAGGCGGCGCGCGGAAGGTTGTAGAGCCCCTGGTACCGCTCGAGTACGACGACGCGATGACCGAGACCGCCCAGCAGCGCCGCCAGCGTCATCCCGGTCGGCCCATAGCCGACGATGGCCACGTCATACGGGTTGCCGGAGTCGGCTCCGGCGGATGGCTGGGCCGCGGTCACGAGGTCACGCTCAGCACGGTATGACCGGCGGTGACACCGCGCGCGACGTCGGCGTGAACGTCGGCGGCGGCCGCCAGCGGTAGCTCCCGGACCAGGCCAGCGGGCAGGCGCAGCCCGTCGCGGACCAGAGCCCAGAACCGCTCGATGTCCTGCCGGCCGGCAGTGCGCACCCCCAGCAGCGACAGGCTGCGCACGTAGAAGGACTGAGCCGGAACCGGAAGGGTGGTCAGGTCAGGGCCGCCGATGGCGCCCGAGATGACGATCCGGCCGCCGATCGCCACCGCGGAGAGGTAGGACGCGAACGTTGCTCCGTGGGCGATGTTGTCAATCACCGCCTCGACTCCGGACCCGGCGGTCGCCTGGCTGATGGCATCTGCGAGGCCGGGCTCGCCGACGCGAAACCGCGCCGCCGGCACCACGCCGGCGGGGATGCGCTCGGGCCGGCGGGAGAGCGCGAGGACATGCGCGCCGCGAGCGGCCGCGAGCACGATCAGCATAGTGCCCAGAGCGCCAGTGGCTCCGGTGATCAGTACCCGTGTCCCGGCACCGACCTCAGCGGTCAGCAGCTGGGCGAGCGCGATCGGTCCGGTCGCCGCCATCGCTGCCGCGTCGGCCAGCGACACGTCGTCCGGAATCACGGTGAGGTTCTGTGCTGGGGCGGTGGCCAGCTCGGCATAGGACCCCCAGCGGTGGATGCCGAGCATGCTCAGCCGCGGGCACTGCGCCATGTGGCCGGCCAGGCACGCCGGGCACGTCCCGCACCCGGCGCTGTTGGACACCGCGACCCGGCGGCTGACCAGCTCGGAATCGACGCCAAAACCGACCGCTTCCACTACTCCGGCGAAGTCGCCGCCGAGCACGTGGGGCAGCGACACCTGGCGCGAGAACGGGTGACGGCCGGTGCGGGTGGCGACGTCGCGGGTGCTGGAGACTTCCACCGCACCCACCCGGATCAAGGCCTCGCCGGGGGCCGGCACCGGGTCGGGCACTTCGTCGAGCTTCAACACGTCGGCGTCACCGAACTCCCGCATGACGACGGCCTGCATCAGTGCTCCATCATCGTCGGCCCGGCGGGGGAATGGGCCGTCTGTGTCATGCGGTCACCTCGGTCGTGGTGGTGGGGAGGGGCGTTCCCGGCGCGGGCGCAGTGATCAGCGTGTGCAGGACACCCAGATGGCCGATGCGCACCTCGATCTCATCCCCCGGGGCCAGGAAACGCGGCGGGCGCCGGCCGGCGCCGCCGCCAGCGGGAGTGCCGGTAGCGATGACGTCACCTGGCTCGAGGGTGAGCACCCGCGCGTAATGGGCGATGAGCGCCGGCACGTCGAAGATCATCTGTGCTGTCGAACTGTCCTGCATGACCTCGCCGTTGACCGACAGCGAGATGGGCAGAGCACCCGGATCCGGCACCGCATCGGCCAGCGTGATCCACGGGCCCATCGGCGCGGCACCGTCGAATCCCTTGCTCACGACCGCGTCGAGCCCGAGGGCGTGCGGGAACGGGACGAAGTCGCGCAGCGAGAGATCGTTCAGGATCGTGTAGCCAAAGACCGCGCTGAGCGGGTTGGGTCCCGCGGCTGCCGCCGGATCCCCGATCACCACCGCCAGCTCGGCCTCCCAGTCCAGCTGGCGGCCGTAGGCGGGATGGCGCACCGGCTGGCCGGAGCCGGTCAGGGCCGTGGGCGGCTTGAGAAACGTGTAGGGGAACGGCGCGGGCGGAGTGTGCAGCCCGATGGCCGCATCCATCTCGGCCACGTGGTCGTGGTAGTTGGCACCGACGCACAGCAGTTTGCGTGGCATCAGCGGCGCCAGCCATGATCCTTCGGCCTCCTCCGCCGGCCGCCCGGCGCGGCCTTCGTCCGCCGCCAGCACCGGCTCCCGCCACTGCGGCCAACTGGCGATCAGGTCCCGGACGTCGTCCGGGGCTCCGGTCACGACGTCACTCAGGACGCGGGCCGAGCCCGTCTGGTCGACCAGCACCGCCCGCCCGCGTCCGCCGTCCTGCAGCGTTCCTATCCGTGTCGCCACTGCCGCCTCTCCTTCACACCATGCCGCGCCGGGCTTCACACCATGCCGCGCCGGGCGCCGGGCACCTTTAGGCGGCCCTAACATTACACTATCCGTATCGTTTTAACTATCTCGTAATTCCGAGGGGTTCCCGGCCGGGTGGCCGTCGCGGACCGGGCGGGAACGGTGCGGCTACGGTGCCTGCGGTTTCCGGACGTCCCGGCTCGACTGTTTACGATATGCGTGATGTATTGACTAGATCGTAATTCTCGGGTCATGATGGGCCTCGCCGGCTGGCGAAGCTGCCGCCGGGTTGGTCGAGGGGCAGAGAAATGAACCACAGTTCCAGCCCAGCGCCGGATTCGGCGGCGAAGTCCGGTGATGGCACCACAGCGCGGACATGGGTTTCGCTGCGCCGGCTGTCCAGCCCGGGGGTACGGATCTTCACGCCGGCCAACGTGCCCTCCAGCTCCAGCTCCTCGTCCGCCTACGCCTACGCCTACGCGACCTGGTACACGGACGGGAAGTTCAAGGTCATGTACCAGAAGCTGTGGGGCCTGTAATAACCGCTGAGGAAACGAAGGCGCGGCCGGCGGCGCGGATGCCGCCGCGGCCGCCCCGCCACGACCACAGGAGCGTCACATTGCAAGACAAGATCGCCATCGAGGAGCACTTCGTCACCCCGGAGCTCAAGGACACCATCTTCCCCAGCATCGGCTGGGATCCCGGCGAGTGGAAGCAGATGGCGCGGGCCTTGCAGGAGGTGGGGGAGGCTCGGCTGCGCGCCATGGACGCCGCCGGTATCGGCGTCGCGGTGCTGTCGCTGGCGGCACCATGCATCCAGGACGAGTACATTCCCGGCCGCGCCGTCGAGCGGGCCCGGGCGGCCAACGACGCGCTGGCCAAGGCGGTCGCCGCGCACCCGGACCGGTACGCCGCGCTGGCCGCGCTGCCGCTGCAGGATCCCGGCGCCGCCGCCGATGAACTGGAGCGGTGCGTACGGGAACTCGGCTTCCGCGGCGCGCTGGTCAACGGGTACTCCAGCATCGGCGGCCTGGACACCGCCGCCTACTACGACGAGCCCCAATACCTGCCGTTCTGGGAACGCGTCACCGAGCTGGGGGTGCCGTTCTACCTGCACCCCCGCAATCCCCTGCCGACCCAGCGGCGCATCTACGACACCCGGGAGGCGCTGCTCGGCCCGACGTGGGCGTTCACGGTGGAGACCGCCACCCACTGCCTGCGGATGATCGTCAGTGGGCTATTCGACCGCTTCCCCAGCCTGCAGGTCATCATCGGTCACATGGGCGAGCTGCTGCCGTTCGCCGTCCAGCGCACCGAGCAGCGGCTCTCTCATGTGACCGGCGTGCACCTGGAGCGCTCGCCGCAGGAATGCCTGCGCGAGAATTTCTGGCTGGCCACCAGCGGCAACTTCCACACCCCGTCGCTGCTCGGCGCGATGCTCCAGGTGGGGGCCGACCGGATCCTGTTCGCCACCGACCATCCGTTCGAGCGCATGGCCGAGGCGACTGAGTGGTTCGAGGCCGCTCCCATCAGTGAGCCTGACCGGCGCAAGATCGGCCGGACGAACGCCGCGCAACTGCTCGGGCTCGGCGCGACCGCGACGGTGACGGCGTGAGCATGGGCACCACCACCACTCCGGGCCGCCCCGACGCGGCGGCGCCAACCACGCCGGAGCAGATCACGGCGCAGGCCCTGGCCAGCTTCGCCGGCTGCTCCGACGACCGCCTGCGCCAGATCATGGACAGCCTCGTCCGCCACCTGCACGGTTTCATCACCGACGTCAGGCTCAGCGAGGCGGAGTGGGCGGCGGCGATCGCGGCGCTCACCGCCACCGGCCGCATCACCGACGACCGCCGACAAGAATTTATCCTGTGGTCCGACGCCCTCGGCGCATCGATGCTCGTCGACACCCTCGCACACCCGGTGCCGACGGGAGCGACCGAATCGACCGTACTCGGCCCGTTCTACGTGCCAGGCTCGCCACTGCGCGAGCGCGGCGCCAGCATCGCTATGCAGGAGGCCGGCGTGCCGGCGTGGGTGCACGGGCGCGTCCTGGACCTGGGCGGCTGGCCCATCGCCGGCGCCGAGCTCGACATCTGGCAGAACGGCGACAACCGCCTGTACGCCGTCCAGGATCCCGGCGCGCCCGACGATCACCTGCGCGGCAGGTTCAGCACCAACGACGACGGAAGCTACGCTTTCCTGGCCGTGCGCCCGGTGCCCTACACGCTCCCGACCGACGGCCCGGTGGGGCGGATGCTGGCCGCGACCGGCCGCCACCCGTGGCGGCCGGCCCATATCCACGTCGTCGTGCGGGCGCCCGGCCACCAGACGCTGACCACTCATATCTTCGACGCGGCCAGCGCCCACATCGACGACGACACGGTTTTCGCGGTCAAGCCCTCGCTCCTGCGCCATTTCACCGAGCGAGCCGCCGACGATCCCGCACGGCCGGCCGGCGTGGCGGGGCCCTGGGTGTCGCTGGCCCTGGACATCGTCTTGCCCGCCGGGCACGACGCCACCCCGGCAGATACCGGGCGGACGCACTGATGGCGCCGCAGGTTCCGGCGATCCCGGAGCGGGCAGAGGCGGGCGCCGGGGCGGTGCCGCGATCGGAGCAATACGGACACCAGGAGAGTGAGGAGGAGAAGCATGGCTGATCTGGACGCAAAGGAGGCCTTCAGCCGCCTGCGGGGGATCACGATCGACGAGGCGTGGGAATGGTTCCGGGAGCGGATCCCGCTCGGTCGCTTCCAGACGCCGGCCGACATCGGCGAGATGGCGTCGTTCCTGGCCTCCGGCCGCGCCCGCAACATCACCGGAGCGGCCTTCAACGTCGACGGCGGCTGGGAGATGCACTGATGACCGACGGGATCATGCTCCTACCGGGGCAGGGGCGGCGCATCGCCGGCGGCGCACTCGACGCGACCGTGAAGTCGACCATGAGCACTCCGGCGCTCACTTCGACGTTCGAGATGATCATCCCGCCCGGCTACGACGTCGGCGCCCACGTCCACGCCCGCGGCGAGGAGATCTTCTATGTTGTGGAGGGGGAGCTCGACCTGCTGGCTTTCGAGCCGCTCGATCGCGGCCAGCCCGACTGGCATGAGTGGAAGTCACCGTTGGGTCAGCGATACCTGCACGGCGGCCCGGGAGCGTTCATGTTCGTTCCGGAGGACACGCCGCACGCTTTCGCCAACACCACCGGCCAGCCGGTGAAGATGTTCTTCCAGTCTTCCGTCCCGGGCGGCCACGAGAACTACTTCGACGAGCTCATGGCGGTGCTGCGCCGCAGCGACGGCCGTCCCGACCCTGACGACGTCGAGCAGCTGCGTCGCCGCTACGGCATCGAGCAGCTCACGCCGCTGTCGGCTGGGGCCCCGCGGCCGCCGGCCGCCACGACGGCCACCGTTGAGACGCGCGCGCGAGCACACGATGACCTGGTATGAGGAGTTCTACGCCGCTGTTGACGCCATGGATGCCGGCGCCGTGATACGTCAGTGCACACCCGACACAACCCTGCGCTTCGCCGACCACCCGCCGGCGCAGGGACGCGAGCAGGTGCGGGCGGCGCTCGAGCAGGTGTGGAGCACGCTCGGCGGCCTGCATCACACGATCACCGCCGTCACCGAGCAGGGCGACCGCGCCGTCGTCGAGGCCATGGTCGACTACACCCGCTTGAACGGGTCGGTCGTCTCGGTCCCGGCGGCGACGGCGATCGAGCGCCGCGACGGCCTGGTCGCTGGCCAGCGGGTGTACATCGACACCACCCCGCTCACCGGGCGGACGGCATGACCGTCCTGCTCGACCGCCACGCCGCGCAGCATGAGCTCACGCGCCGCTACCCGGCGCCCTACCTCACGCTGCTGTACACCCTGCGCCGCCGCCGGTCGATCCCGCCCGACCTGTTCTACGGCTACTGGCGTGACACCCACTGTCAGGTGTCCGCCCGGCTACCCGGCCAGCACTCGCCGTGGATCCACTTCCTGGACTTCGAACGCGGCGGCCTGTGGCCGGCCGTGCCGGGCATAGGGCGGGAACTGGCCGAGGCCGACCGCTTCGACGGTGTACCCGAGCCTGTCTACACCGGCGCGGAGGGGGTCGCGCAGTTCGCGGCGGCGATGAAGCCGCTGGAAGACGATGAGGTCAACATCTTCGAGGAGACGATCGGATACCGCGCGCTGGGCGCCAACAGCCGGACGTTCGTCGACCGGCTGGCGGAGCCGGCGCCGGTCCTCGACCAGGGCGTGCTGCGCTTCCTGGTCTTCTGCAAGCAGTCGGCCACGGTGGACGGCGAGATGTTCCGCGCCTTCATTCGCGAGGAACTGGCGCCGCGGTGGGCGGAGAGCGACGAGGTGCTCAAGCTGCGCCTGCACCTGCTCGAGCCGTACGCTACCGAAGGGCTGCTCATGGAGTCCGGCGGCGTCAACCACGCCAAGGAGCCGGACAAGCAGTATCAGGCCTGCTTCGAGATCGTATTTGCCGACGCCGTCGCGATGAGGCGGTTTGCAACCTCAACGGCGTGGCTGGCCGCCGGCCAGCGTGCCCACCTGCGTGAGCAGCACGCCTTCCTCGTAACCCGGCACTACTGCATGCGCCACCTCGGCGAGCTGACGCTCACCGGGCGGCGCACCGCGGCGGTCGCCGAGCAGATTCTGCGCGTCGGCGCGGTCAACCAGCTCACCCCGCAGGTCAGCGCACTGATAGACGGCCGGTCCCGGCCTGAGCAACGATGATGGCAGGAGCAGCATGACGACAAGTCCGGACACCCGCGCCCCGGCGCCCGTAACGCGCCCCGGATTCTATGAGGTCCGCACCCCCGACCCCGCCCGGCTCGTCCACTATTACGAGGACGCACTGGGTCTCGTGGTCACCGAGCGGTCCGGCACCACGACATATCTCACGACCGGGGTGGACCATCACTGCGTCATCATCCAGCAGGGGCCGCGCGACGGGCGCGCCGCGCTGGGCTTCGAGGTAGCCGGCTCGCTGGCCGACGTGCAACGTGACCTCAAGAACATGGGTGTTCATGCCGAACTGCGCTCCGACCCTCAGCCCGCGATCAGCGCCGCACTCGTGCTCCCTGAGCACGAAAGTGCCACACCGATCTACCTTTACCAGGGGCAAGCAGGAACCGGTGTGCCGACGGCGCTGGGCATCAGGCCGACCAAGCTCGGCCACATCGCCTCGTATGCCGAAGACCTGGAGGGCACCCAGAGCTTTTACACGGATCTGCTCGGCTTCCGCTGGTCGGACACCATAGGCGATTTCTTCACCTTCTTGCGCTGCAACGCCGATCATCACGCCATCAACTTGATGCGCAGCACCAGAAAGCACGGGCTTTTCCACGTCGCCTTCGAGATGCGGGACATCGGGCACCTGAAAGACGCGCTCGACCACCTGGCCAGCCGGGAGATCCGTCTCCAGTGGGGCCCCGGCCGGCACGGTGCGGGCCACAACATCTTCACCTATCACCACGACCCCGACGGTAACCTGGTGGAACTTTTCACCGAGATCGACATCATCTATGACGAGGTCACGGGCCAGTTTCAGCCCCGGCCGTGGCATGAGCGCTGGCCGCAGATGCCCCAGGTCTGGGACGTGGGCCCCGGGGCGGCGAACAAGTGGGGCCCGATCGATCCGGAGATGATGGAGCACTGATCCATCGGTTGATCATCGCTTCGGGGTCCAGGGCGGTGCTGCTGGCCAGGGGGAAAGGGCTAGGTTCTTGACCTGCGGGCCCGTCGTCCTTCGCCCGCAAGTGTCGTCGATCTGAGCGACGTGCTGCGGCGGGCGCCGAGCCGTGCGGGGACGGTTCTGTCATCGTCGGGCCGCCACAGCGCACGCCGAGGCCGTTTCGCACGTTGTGCGCGCCCGCCTTCCGTTCCTCGCTCCCTTGCCGCGTACGTCGACGATCCGGCCGGCCGCCGCCCGGGGGATCTGACTTTTCCGTTATCTGCCGCCGGTCGTGCGGTCTCCTATGCGGGGACCGTTGCCCGGTGCCCAGGTAAGAGGCAGGAGTCATCATGAAATCCGGTCCTCTCGGCCTACATCGTCCATCAGCTCGCCATATCGCAGCCAGGCTCAGCTTCTGCCTTGGCATGATCGCTACTGTTACTGCCGTGGTCGCTGGCGTGGCGCTCGTTCTTAGCGTGTGACGCAATCTCGGCACGCCGGTCGCCCCCACCAGTTCGGCCGCAGATAACACAGCCGCCGCTGCAGCCACGCTGCTGTCGCAGGGCACGCCCGCGACCGCGTCCTCGACCGAGAACGCAACGGTCACTCCGGCGTCAGCCGCCGTAGACGGTAATCCGGGGACCCGCTGGCCAGTGCGCTCAGCGATCCGGTAAGAAAGCCCGCCTCCGGCAACCTCGGGCTCAGTTCCCCATGAGAAAACGGACACTACGCCACTATGCCGGGACCCTGGGCCTGCGGGACACAAGTGATTTCCTGGCGGGCCTGCAGGCGTGGCGGCATCGGTCAGGACATGGGGCGCTCTGTGAAATGGCGTAGCACGAGGGTGTTCCGCGCTTGGATGAGGCGGCCCCCTTCGTCGATCCGGCCGAGTTCGACGGAAGAGTAGCCGAGCTGCTCGGCTATTCGGGATATTTCTTTGCTCGCGCTAACGGAGTTGCTGGCGATGAAGATGACCGTCTTGCCGTCACCGCTGGGCAGTTGGCGGGTGAGAACATTCGCCGGTAGCTGGTTGAACGCTTTGACCACTTCAGCGCCTGGGAAGGCATCCGTCACGATCTCGGTCGACAATCGGCCAGCGAGAACCTCGTCTTCGTTGGGCAGCATGAACGAGTTGGTGGCGTCGACGATGATCTTGCCGTTCCACTGTGGCTGCGAGGCTCCCAACGGCCCGGCTGCCAGGAACGGGATGGCCAGGAACAGCACATCCGCTTTCGTAGCTTTGGTGAGCTTCGTCGCTCGCACCGTCGGCGCGACCTCCGCGGCGAGTTCGGGAAATGAATCGGGTCCGCGAGTATTGGCGATCATCGCATCGACCCGGCCGCGAGCGAACACGCGTGCAAGTGCCGTGCCGACGTTCCCCGTGCCGATGATTGCGATGGTTGTCATGTCTCGTCCTCTACCTGTTTAGGGTGCACCGCGGGGAGTCGAAGGGGGATAACCGGCGATCCGGTTCAGCCCGGCTAGAGGCGTCGCACCGCGTCTTCGTAGTCAAGTCGTGGAAGGCGGTCGAACCAGGCGTTCTTCCCCGGATGACCCACGTTGACCACCAAGATCGAACTCCACTGCCCGTCGGGAAACAGGTCAGCATCCAAACCGGCCTGGTCGAATCCACCCATCGGGCCGGCCGCCAGACCAGCCGCCCGGACGGCGATGATGAAGTACGCCGCTTGCATGGCCCCGCTGAAGTCACGGATCCTCTCCCGCAACGCGTCGTTAGCTTCCAGCGTCTCGCGCATCTCCGGGCGGAACGGCAGCAGTCGCGGGACTTGATCGTGGTAGCGGTTGTCCACTGCGAGCACGGCGTTGACCGGGGCTGAGGCCGTCTTCTCGGCGTTGCCGGGGTTCATGTGCCCACGAAGCCGCTGCTTGCCTTCGGGCGTCGTGACATAGACGATGCGCAAGGGCAGCGTGTTGGCCCACGTTGGCCCCCACTTCATCAGCTCATAGATCTCTTGCAGCTGCTCATCGGTCACTGGCTGGCTACTGAAGGAGTTGGCCGTACGCCCCTTCGTAAAGAGGAGCGATCGGGCCTCCTCGTCAACCTTGTCCAGTTCAATCAGCGTTCCGGCGGTATCCGGCATGACCCTCCTTTGCTGAATTCAGATGTGCGCACGGCGCCTGTCGGCACGTGCTCCTGGCCACCCGCAGACGTCAGCGCATCGTGCGGTTGCGGCGAGCTTTAGTTGTACCTACAAGCAATCTACCGCTAAAACTTAAACAGTCAAAGTAAAGGACACCCCGAACTAGACTCCCTCCATGAGCAGACCCCAGAGCGCGGACGGCGAGGTATGGCTCGACGATGGACAGCAAGAGTCCTGGAGGGCGGTCCTAAGCCTCCTGACGACGTTGCCCGCCGCGCTTGACAGCGACCTCCGGCGGACTGCTGGCGTGACCATGTTCGACTACACCGTGCTCGCCTCGCTGTCGGAGGCGCCCAAGCGGACGCTGCAGATGAGTGCACTTGCCGCTCGGGCCAGTGCTTCGCTTCCGCGGCTCTCGCATGTGGTCACCCGGCTGGAGAAGCGAGGCTGGATCACACGTGAGGTGTGTGGCCGCGACGCCCGGGCGACGAACGCAGTGCTCACCAGGTCCGGATGGGAGAAAGTGGTCGCCACCGCTCCCCATCACGCCCAGACGGTGAGGGATCTGGTCATCGATGCGCTCAGCCCGTCGCAGTTCCAGCAATTGGGGACCCTCGCCGCGAAGATCAGGCGACGCATCGAAGATCGGACGCCTGCGCCGTAAAGACACCGGCTGGCCGTTTGCCGAACGTCGCGGCCGCAGGACCGCGGACTGAGTCCATTTCGCTACCGGCCGGGTCGCGGCAGACCGGCGTCTCAAGGCGTGATGGTGATCGGCTCGGCGTTGGACGTCTGACCGGCCACGCTGACGGTGATGGTGGCGGAGCCCGGCTCGAGTGGGAACGGGCCGGTGGACGGGGGCAGGGTGACGGTGATCGAGGTGTCATTCCAGCTCGTGATGGTCACCTTGGCCGCGTCGTACGGCGCACCCCAGCTCGTCCCGCCCTGCGCTAGGGTCAGGTAACTCGACCCCTGGCTGGAACCGAAGTTCTGCCCGGTCAGCGTGACCGACGTACCCGCGGCCGTGGTGGACGGCGCCACCCGGGTGATTACCGCTGGCGGTAGCGGGGCTGTGGCCGGCGGTGCCTGCTCGGCCGCCGTCACCTGGACCGGCTGTCCCGCACTCGTGTAACTGGCCTGCGCCGTCAGCGACGCCGTTTCTGCGGACGTGCCCGACGAGGCTGGCGCCTGCACCGTCCACGACTGGGTGGCCGACGCTCCGGCCGTGAGCGTGCCCGCCGGGGCCGGCCTGTCCGGTGTCACGGTCCAGCCGGGCGGCGCGGTCAGCGTCACGGTCGTGCCGCTGGCGTTGCCGGGGCCCTCGTTGTGCTCGGTCGTGGTCACGGTGACTGACTTGCCTGGTGACACGGACACCGGTGTGGCCGGGTCGATGCTCAGATCGACCGCGGCCGGCTCGGCCTGGGTCACGGGGCGGCCGCCGATCTCGGTGATCCGGGCGCTGCCGGCCCGCCCGAGGCCGGTCACGGTCACCTCGGCGGTGTGGGTCGCCGGGTCATAGGTCCAGTCCGCGGCGGCGATCGGCCGGCCGTCAAGCAGGATCTGGTCCGGGCGGCTGAGGCTGGCCAGGTCAACGTGGAAGCTGCGGTTGGCGGGCTCGCCGGGGTAAGTGCCGCAGCTCGGGCCGATGACGACGGTGGTGACCGTCCCGCCCGGTCCTGGCCGGGACCCGTCCTGTGCGGGGCTGGCGCCGGCCCCGCCCTGCTGGGTGGCGCGGCAGGACCGTGCCGCCGCTCCGGCGCCGGGCCCGGTGGCGATGGAGGTCAGGCTGTACTTGCCCTTCTGGTATCCCGTGCCGCTTCCGGCGTCCTGATAGAGGGTGAACGCGCCGGAGCCGCCCGGGTACACGCGCAGGGTGATCGGCGCAGTGGGCTGCGCGCCGACGTGGTTCATCGGCGCCTGCTCGGGGATGATGCCGCCGTCCTTGACGAAGACCGGCATCCGGTCCAGCGGCACGGTGAGCGTCTGGGTCGACGGACCCTGGAACGTCGCGCCGGTGAACCAGTCGGTCCAGGTCCCCGGCGGGAACCAGACCCGCTGGCTGGTGACGTTGCCGGGCCTCGTCACGGGGGCGACGAGCATGTCCGGACCGTACAGGTACTCACCAGGGTTGGTGTAGGCGTCCGCCTGGCCCGGGTAGTCCAGGTACAGCGGCTGGGTGATGGGAAGGCCGGAACCGGTCGCCTGGTCGGCCAGGGTATAGGTATACGGGACGAGCGCCTCGCGCAGGCGCAGGAAGCTGGCGGCGGCGGAACCCGCGGGCTGCGGGTAGTTCCAGGGCAGCCGGTTGCCTGCGCTGGAGTGCAGCCGCAGTACCGGCTGGAAGGCCCCGAGCTGTACCCAGCGGGCGTACAGGTCGGCGTCGTCCTGCGGGTTTCCGGGCGGCGGGCCGAGGAAGCTGCCGATGTCGTTACTCACGTACGGCTCGTCGATACTGGCCTCGTCGGCGGACAGGTGGGCCTGGAAGGCGAGGGTATTCCAGGTACCCCAGGAATCGCCGGTGAAGGCGAGGGTGGAGGTGTGGCCCGACCAGGGGCCGGCCGGGTAGACCTCGTCGGGGTTCTGGTAGGAGCTGCCGGTCCGGGACAGGACGAAGCCACGCTGTCCCTTGTTGGCCAGGTCCATGGCGTACAGGTGGTTGATCCAGCTGTCCGGGGTCAGCCCGGGCATGGACACCGTCGATGCGTCACAGCACCAGTCCAGCCACCAGAAGCTGACGCCCTGGGACTCGTAGGGCTGGTGCAGGGCGAAGTAGGACTCGGCCTGAGCGACCTGGCTCCAGTCCCACGTCTTGCAGGCGCCGTTGAAGCACGTGTTGTCCGCGAGGGTACCGCCCGCGAGGGCCTCGGTCGCGGCGAGCTTTGGGTCGTTGTCGGCAATGCTGGCGTGAATGTTGAGGGTGACGTCGATGCCCTGCGCTTTGGCCCAGGACAGGAACGCCTGCGGGTCCGGGAACAGGGCCGGGTTCCATTCCCAGCCGTCCCACTGATTGGGGGACTTCCAGTCGGTGTCGACGGAAAGGTCATCGAGCGGTACGTCGTTGGACCGGAAGGCGGGAATGACCGTGTTCTCGTAGTCCGAGGTGGTGTACGGGTAATAGTCGGAGTACCAGACGCCGAAGTTGGACTCGTCGAGCAGCGGCGAGGGTCCGGTCAGCTGATCGAGGTTGGCCAGCGCCTGGCGGTAGTTGTCGCCGTAGATGAAGAGGTAACCGTCCTGGACATCCTCCCCAGAGGGCCGCGGTTCCACCCAGCCGTCCTTCGTCCACACCGCGCTCCGGGTATCGTCGAGAAGCCGGTAGCCCGCCCGGTCGAGCAGGCCAGGGTGCAGCTGGGGCAGGGCGGCGGTGCACTGGGTGGCCGTCGGCGTGCCTGTGGGGCAGCTGTAGCGGGGCCCGTAGGTGGCGGTGTCGAACCCCCGCGTGTAGCCGCCCAGGTAGTTCACGGCGGGCAGGGTGGGGGCCGCTGACCCAGCCGGCGACACCGACAGCGTGTCCACGTTGACGTTGCAGCTGTCGCCGCTGGCGCACAGCACACCGACCGTGTTGGTCCCGGCCCTGAGCGAGACGCTGGCGGTGACCGTGGACCAGTCGTCCCAGCCCGAGGTCGGCGGCAGGGTGACCGGGCCGGTATCGGTGCCGTTGACGACCAGATCGATCGTGCGCGGAGCCGGTCCGCCGAGGGCACCGATGTAGTTGGAGTAGCGAAGCGTTACCGTGGCCTTGCCGGCCGGGGCACCCAGCACCGTCCAGTTGGCCCCGGCGGAGTTGCCCTGGCTCAGGTTGCCGATGAACCCGGCCACGCTCTGATAGTCGGCGTGGTCCGTCTGGATGCTGGCCGGGCCGGCCAGCGCCGCGGCGCCGGCCTCACACACCTGATCAAAGGGGCCCTCGGTCTGCCCGCCCGGGCTGGCGGTGGCCGCCTGCCCGGCGGTATGGAAGCTCACTGCGACGTTCGACGGCCCGAACGGCCCGGACCCCAGGTGATAGCGGAGGGCGGCGCTCGAGGTGGTGATCGTGAGCCACCCATTGCGCACCGCTGCCCGGTAGAAGGGCACCGGAAAGCGTCGGTTGAGCACGTTGACGGTGGGGAGATCCTCGAAGTTCTCCCTCGGGGAGTACTCCATCCTGATCAGGCCGCCGCCCAGCACCTCGAACCGGGCGTCACCAGCCGAGACGGTGGCCCCGCGGGCGGCGACGCCGTCGGCGAAGTTGATCGGCGTGACCAGGTCGACGGGAGAATGTGGTGACGTCGCCGCGGGCGTAGCGGCCGACACGGCCGACATCGTCCCGGCCCAGGTCAGCGGCAAGGCTAGGGCCAGCATCCCGGCTCCGGCTAGCAAAGCATGACGGGCCCGACCAGACCAGCTCACGATTCCCCCTGAGACTCACTCAGATTGGAAGAGGATGTTTGCTTCTGATCGGTATGGTAAAACTAGGCTCGTTAACACGCCATTAACATGCAGCATCGCCCGGAAATAACCCGTAAATAGGCTGGTAAAGGTCGGCTAAGAGGTCATAAAAATGGGTGATCTGGTGTGGTTGCTGCGGGCAGACCTGGCCTGTCGTCCGCCGGGACGAGGTTGATGCCGGGCAGCGGCCCGGTGTGACCAGCGAGGAGTCAGCAGAGATCAGGCGGCTGCGAGCGGAGGTGAAAGAACTTCGCCGGGCTAACGAAATCCTCATGGTGCCCTAGGCTTTTCGCGGCCGAGCTGGACCGGCCATTGACACGCTCGTGAGGTTCACCGGCGAGCACAAAGACGTGCTCAGCGCCGGGGCCGATCTGCCGCATGCTGACCCAGCATGGCGCGGGCGATCGCACCGGGCACCTACTACGCCGCCAAGTCCCGCCCGGCGTCGGCCCGGCGGTCCGCGACGCCCAGCCTATGGTGGAGATCGCCCCGATGTGTAAGGAGAACCGCGAGATAGTTCCCCACACCCGCAGCCCCGCTGAGAGCCGTCCGTCGAAGGTGATGTCGAACGCGCTGGGGACTGGAAGAAGTTATAGTCCCAAACAGGCACTCAGACGCTACCGGACATGGCTGTTTTGCGGTGAAGTACGATCATGCGTCGGCGCACGCCACCGACCTGCCCCACCTGGACGCCTTAGCCAACGGCCCGGCCTGGACATCCACACAGTCAAGGATCTCGCCGCGCTCGCCGGCCTAACAGGAGTGCGGGCGGCCGACAGCGGGCTATTGACGGCGTTGATATGTGAGCGGTACGGTCGCCCCACTTATCAGTAAACTTTCCTTATAGTCCGGCGGGGGACTAGGAACACGGAGGTTTGATCATGACCGGGATCCGGTCCCCCCGGCGGCGTGAGGCAGGTTTGCGCGCGGCCTGGTCGTTCTTGTGCCCTCGCCGGCTGGCTCTGACCGGCGCGGCCGCCGTCGCGATCGTAGTGCCGTTTGCGGCGGCGGCACCCGCCGCGCCCTCGCCCTGCGCGAGGGCGACCCCCGGCGCTACGAGCGGCCGGTCGACTCGGCCCGCGACGGATTCGTGATCGGCGAGGGGGGCGCGGCCTTCGTGGTCGAGCC
>CAXUJF010000012.1:0-31601 GCA_964250865.1 uncultured Streptosporangiaceae bacterium | reverse complement strand
GTGCCCCATCTGCACCGCACCGGACCCGATCCGGATGGTGGAGGTGGCCCCGGCGGTGAGCGCCAGCACCACGGCCGGTGAGGTGCCCGCCACCCCCGGGTTGAGGTGGTGCTCGGCGAACCAGTAGCGGGTGTACCCGAGCTGTTCGGCCTGCTGGGCCAAGTCGATGCTGTTCCGCAGGGCTTCGGTGGCGCTGGACCCGGTGCTGATCGGCACCAGGTCGAGCACGGCCAGCGGCGAGCGGCTCATGACGCCACCGCACTGTCGTGGCTGGCACTGTCGTGGCTGGCACTGTCGTGGCCGCTGGAGCGGCCGGCGGGCAGCGGACCCAGGCCCAGGTGAGATCGCAACGTGTCCCCTTCGTACTCGGTACGGAACACCCCGCGTTCCTGCAGCAGCGGGACCGCGGTGTCGGCGAACTCGTCCAGGCCGCCCGGGGTGATGTGCGGGACCAGGATGAACCCGTCGCTGGCGTCGGCCTGCACCAGGTGGTCGATCTCGTCAGCGATCGTGGTGGCCGACCCGATGAACGTCTGCCGCCCGGTGACCTCGATGACCACCTCGCGCAGGGACAGGTTCTTCTCCGCGGCCAGGGCCCGCCACTGGGTCGCGATGACCAGCGGGTCCCGGTACATCCGCACACTGGCCCGGCCCCGGGAGATGGTGTTCTCCCCCAGCTGGGGATCGACCTCGGGCAGTGGGCCGTCCGGGTCGTAGCCGGACAAGTCCCGGTTCCACAGCTGTTCGGCGAACATGATCGCGGTCTGCCCGCTGACCTGCTGGAACCGGACCTCCCGGGCAATCTCCCTGGCGTCGTCATCGGTGTCGCCGAGCACGAACGTGGCCGCGGGCAGGATCAGCAGCTGATCGGGGGTCCGGCCGTACTTGGCCAGCCGGCCCTTCACGTCGGCGTAGAACTTCTGGCCGTCCTCCAGCGTGCCGTGCCGGCTGAAGATCGCGTCCGCGCTGGAGGCGGCGAACTCGCGGCCCTCCTCGCTGTCCCCGGCCTGGAAGATGACCGGGCGGCCCTGCGGGCTGCGCGGCACGCTGAACTGGCCACCGATGTCGAAGTGCGCGTCGGTGTGGGTGAACCGGCCCGCGTCCGGGTCGGCCAGGAACACGCCGGACTCCTTGTCGGCGACGATCTCGTCTCCGCGCCAGGAGTCGAACAGCTCCCAGGTCGTGCGCAGGAACGTCTTGGCCCGCTCATACCGGGCGTCCTGGGGCAGGAACCCGCCGCGCCGGAAGTTCTCGCCGGTGAACGCGTCCCAGGAGGTGACCACGTTCCAGGCGGCCCGGCCGGCGGACAGGTGATCCAGGCTGGCGAACTGCCGGGCCACCTCGTACGGCTCGTTGAAGGTGGAGTTGATCGTGCCGGCCAGACCCAGCCGGTCGGTCACCGCGGCCAGCGCGGCCAGCACGGTGAACGTGTCCGGCCGCCCGACCACGTCCAGGTCGTAGATCTGGCCGCCCTGCTCGCGCAGCCGGAGCCCTTCGGCCAGGAACAGGAAGTCGAACTTGGCCCGCTCGGCCGTCTGGGCCAGGTGCGCGAACGAGCTGAACTCGATGTGGCTGCCGGACCGCGGGTCACTCCAGACCGTGGTGTTGTTCACGCCGGGGAAGTGCGCGGCGAGGTGGATCTGCTTGGGCATCAGTTCCTCCCGGATCCGGCGGCGGCCGGGTCGTTGGCCCGGGCCGCGGTGTAGCGGTTGGCCGGGCGGTCCAGGCCGAGCAGGCCGCGCAGGGTGCTGTCCTCGTAGGCGGTGCGGAACACCCCGCGTCGCTGCAGTTCGGGCACCAGTTCCCGGGTGATCGCCTCGAGATCGTCGGGGATGACCGCCGGGCGCAGCCGGAAGCCGGACAGGCCGGCTTGGCGCCAGTCCAGCAGCAGGTCCGCGAGCTGGCTGGCGGTACCGGCGAAGATGTGCGCGTCGCTGGTGTACTCCTGGCCGGAGCGCTCATCCAGCCGGTCCCGGCGGGCGCGGGCGGCGGCGGCGTCCGGGCCGAGGAACACCACCAGGTCGGCCAGGATGTGCAGCGGCTCGCCGGCCCGCCCGGCCGCGGCCTGGGCCGCGCGGACCTCGGCCACGATCGCGGCCCCCTCGGCCGGGTCGTGCGGGGTCACGTAGCCGACGTCGGCCGACCGGCCGATCAGCTCGTACGGGATGCTGGCGTGCCCGAGCGCGCTGACCACCGGCTGGCCCTGCGGGGGCCGGGGCGTGATTGACGGGCCCTTGACGCTGAACTGGCGGCCGGCGAAGTCGATGTAGTGCAGCTTGTCCCGGTCGATGAACCGCCCGGTACCGACGTCACGGATCTCGGCGTCGTCCTCCCAGCTGTCCCACAGCCGCCGCATCACCTCGACGTAGTCGGCGGCCTCGCCGAACAGGTCACCGATCAGCTCCTGCACGGCCGGGTTGTCCCGGTCCTGCAGGCTGAGCTGGGGGAAGCTGCGCCGGCCGAACTGGCGGGCCTCGTGCGGCGCGGCCGAGACCCGGACCCGGACCCCGGCCCGGCCGGTGCTGACGTAGTCCAGGGTGGCGATGGCCTTGGAGGCGTGGAAGGGCTCGGTGTGCGTGACGATCACGGTGGGAACCAGGCCCACGTGCCGGGTCAGCGGGGCGATCCGGGCCGCGATCAGCACCGAATCGAGCCGGCCGCGCACCTGATCGGTCCGGTCGTCCGGGGCCCGGAAGTGGCTGGACTGCAGGCTCAGCCCATCCTCGATGGTGACGAAGTCGAGCAGCCCGCGTTCGGCCTCGGCGGCCAGGTCGGCCCAGTACCGGCCGGTGAGCAGCTCGGCCGGGCGGGCCCGGGGCTCACGCCAGGCGGCGGGATGCCAGCCGGCGCCGTCGAGAGCGGCGGACAGGATCAGGGTGCTGGCCGGAGTAGCTGGCGTCGGCTCGGTAGTGCTCAGGACATGCTCCCGTCCCTCGGAGGTGTCTCTAGTTAGAGACCAATTCGCAAACTGGGTTATTCCGGTGGGGATTAGCGAGTAGGAACGGGCGTTGCCGGAGCAGGGCTCTGAGCCGAGCATCGAGCAGGGCATAACGACGCCGGTTCCCTGCTTCTACCCACCGAATCGGCGACGCAGAAGGAGGCGGTATGAAGGCGTACGTCTACCACGGGCACGGCGGCCCCGAGGTTGAGGCGCTGGCGGACGTGCCGCGGCCGGAACCAGGGCCCGGACAGCTGCTGGTCGCGGTGGACGCGGCCGGGGTCAACCCAGCCGACTGGAAGCGCCGCGCCGGTGGGATGCGCACACCGGACAGCCCGCCGGAACACTTCCCGCTGCTGTTCGGGCGGGAGGCAGCCGGGCTGGTCGCCGCGGTCGGCACGGCCAGCGCGGGCAAGAAAGACTTCGTCGAATCGCTCGGCGTCACCCACGTGGACTACGGCCCGGGAGTGGCCAACCGGATCCGCGCCGCCGCGCCGCAGGGCATCGACGGCGTCTACGACCAGGTCGGCGGCCAGGCCCTGGAAGACGTGGCCCCGCTGCTGGCCGACCGGTCCAAGCTGGTCAGCGCGGGCGACCGGGTCACCCCGGCCCGGCTGGGCGGTGCCTTCGTGGCCCGCGTCCGCGGCCAGCAGACGCTGGACGCCCTGGCCCAGCTGGTGGCCACCGGGGTGCTGAACCCGTACGTGACCCGCACGTTCCTCCTGGACCAGGCCGGGGACGCGCTGCGCCTGGTCGAAGAGGGCCACGCGCGCGGCAAGGTTGTCATCGAGGTGGCCGGGTGACCGGGCCCGGAGAATCGCACCCGCTGGACAACCCGGTCTTTTCGTCGCTGCTGGGGCCGCACGCGCGGTTCGCCGAACGGAAGGGCCGCGCGCTGCGGTACCCGGTGGACGTGGTGCCGTTCGCGGCGCTGCCCGACGACCCGGAGCCGGCCGACTGGGCCGACCTGGCCGCGCTGGCCGGTCCGGGCGCGACACTGGCGCTGGCGGCCGAGCGGTCCGGCCCGCCGGACGGCTGGCAGGCCACCATGATCGGCGAAGGCGTGCAGCTGGTGGACGCCGGGATAACGGGCGCGGAACCGGACGAGGAGGTGGTCCGGCTCGGGCCAGCTGACGTGCCGGAGATGCTGGATCTGACCGCCCGGACCAAGCCGGGCCCGTTCCTGCCCCGCACCTGCGAGCTGGGTGTCTACCTGGGCATCCGCCGGGGTGGGGCGCTGGTCGCGATGGCCGGGGAACGGCTCAAGCCGACCGGCTGGACTGAGATCAGTACGGTGTGCACCGACGACGCCTGGCGTGGCCACGGGTTCGCCAGCGCGCTGATCCGGGTGCTGGTGGCCGGCATCCGGGCCCGGGGCGAGACCGCGTTCCTGCACGCGGTGGCGACCAACACCGGCGCTATCCGGCTGTACGAAGCGATGGGCTTCGAGCTGCGGCGCACCACCGTGTTCCGGGCCCTGCGCACGCCCAGTGACGATCGGGCCGCGCCGGCGCGTTGACTGCAGACGCGTTGACTCCAGCGCACTCCGTCCGCGACGCTGCTGCCATGTACCCCGGGAAGTGGGCGGCGACGTCGCCGCAGCAAGCCGCCGTGATCATGGCCAACGGCAGCGAGACCCTGACCTACGCCGAGCTGGACGAGCGGTCGGCCCGGCTGGCCCGGTTGCTGTACGACCGAGGCCTGCGGCGCGGCGACAACGTGGCCCTGCTATCGGAGAACAACGTCCGTTACTACGACGCCTACTGGGCCGCGCTGCGCAGTGGCCTGTACCTGACGGCGGTCAACCACCACCTGCAGCAATCCGAGATCAGCTACATCCTGAACGATTGCGGGGCCCAGGCCCTGATCGTGTCGGCAGGCCAGGCGGAGCAGGCGCTGGCGGTGGCAGCCGGGACCCCAGGCATCGCCAGCCGGTTCGCGTTCGGCGGGGCGGTGCCCGGGCACGAGGACTACGAGCGTGCGCTGGCCGCCACCCCGGCCGAGCCGCCAGCCGACAACCGGGTCGGCGCGGACATGCTGTACTCCTCCGGCACCACCGGACGGCCCAAAGCCATCAAGATTCCGCTGCAGGAACGGCGGGTGGACGAGCCCGGCGACCCGCTGGTCACCGTGTTTGGGAAAATGTACGGCTTCGACCGGGACACCGTGTACCTGACGCCCGCGCCGCTGTACCACGCGGCCCCGCTGCGGTTCGGCGGGTTTGTGCACGCGCTGGGCGGGACCGTGGTCGTGCTGCCGTCGTTCGACCCGGTACGGGCGCTTCAGGCCATCGAGCAGTTCCGGATCACGCACAGCCAGTGGGTGCCGACGATGTTCATCCGGATGCTCAAGCTGCCCGGTAGCGGGCGGCTGGGCCACGACCTGTCCAGCCACCAGCTGGCGATCCACGCGGCCGCGCCGTGCCCGGTCGACGTCAAGCGGGCCATGATCGACTGGTGGGGGCCGATCCTGCAGGAGTATTACGCGGCCACCGAAGGCAACGGGGTCACGTTCATCGATTCGGGGCAGTGGCTGAAGAAGCCGGGCTCGGTCGGCCCGGCTGGCCTGGGCACGCTGCACATTTGCGCCGAGGACGGCACCGAGCGGCCGGCCGGTGACATCGGCCTGGTCTACTTCGCGCGCGAGACCGTGCCGTTCACCTACCACAACGACCCGGCCAAGACCCGGGAGGCGCAGCACCCGGACCACCCCACCTGGACCACTACCGGCGACATCGGCTACCTGGACGACGACGGCTACCTGTTCCTGACCGACCGGCGGGCGTTCACGATCATCTCCGGCGGGGTCAACATCTACCCGCAGGAGATCGAGAACGTGCTCGCCCTGCACCCCAAGGTGTTCGACATCGCGGTCATCGGCGTGCCCGACCCGGAGATGGGCGAGCAGGTCAAGGCGGTGGTCCAGCCCGCGCCGGGCGCAACCCCCGGCCCGGAGCTGGCGGCCGAGCTGCTGGCCTTCGTCCGCGACCGCATCGCGCACTACAAGACGCCGCGCAGCCTCGACTTCGTGACCCAGCTACCGCGGACCGCCACCGGCAAGCTGCAGAAGGGCAAGCTCCGCGCCCAGTACGTGAAGGCAGACACCTGAGACCTACCTGGGGCCGGGTCGGCGTCTCCGGCGGCGCCGTTGACGCCGGAGACACTGTGCTTCCTGATTGAGTGTCTATTGGGGCCTGAGCGGCGTCAATGGCACTTTGGTCTCTATTTCTGAGTCACCAGGCCTGGGACCCGGTTGCAGGGGCACCAGGCCCGGTGGCTCGGGGTTCGGGTCAGTCCGGGACGATCGTCACCGGGCAGCTGGCGTGGTGCGCAACCTGGCTGCTGACCGAGCCCAGGGTCAGGCGGCTGAAGCCGCCGGTGCCGCGGCGGCCGAGGATCAGGTGGTCGGCGTCCTTGGCCGCCTCCAGCATCTGCTCCGCGGGCTGGCCGATGAGCGCCTTGACGGTCACCGACTCCGGCGCGCCGTCACCCAGCTTCTGTGAAATGGCGGCGACTGCGTCCTCGGCCGCCTTCTGGGCCTTGTCGCGCAGTTCGTAGTCGGCCCCGTAAACCTGGCTGCCGCCCCAGCCGCTGGCCACGACGACCTCCACCGTGACCACGGTCAGCGGCTCATGATGGGCGGCCGCCTCCTTCATGGCCCACTCCAGGGCGGTTATGGAATGGCTCGACGAGTCGATGCCAACAACAATTCCGGGCATATGCACGCTCCAGTGCAGGAGGGGTGATTCTTGTCACTCACGGTAGAGTGCAGAGCGGACGATGATCAAGGTAATAGGACCCGGGGGCCGTGGTGAATGAGATAGAACCGGCTAACCCGGCTGCGGCCGCCGCGTACGCCCGCCGCCACAGCATCGCTGACCTGCTGCACCGCACCGCGCGGCGGGAGCCGGACCGGACCGCCATCGTCTACCGGGAGCTGCGCCAGACCTACGCCGAGTTGGACACCGTGGTCAGCCGGACGGCCGGGGCGCTGGCCGCCCGCGGGGTGGCCGCCGGGGACCGGATCGCGATCTTCAGCCACAACAACCACGCCTTCGTGGTGTGCTACTTCGCGCTGGCCCGGCTGGGCGCGGTGTCGGTCCCCATCAACTTCATGCTCGGCCCGGACGAGGTTGGTTACGTGCTGGCCCACGCCGAGGCCACCGGCCTGATCGCCGAGGACGCGCTGGTTCCGGTGGCCGGGCGGACGCCCGCGGTGGCCGGGCTCGCGATTCGCGCCGTGATCATGGACCACGGCGGTGACGTCCCGGCCGGCTGGGAGCCGGTGGCGGACTGGATGGCGTTCGAGGGGCCGGCTGTCCCGGACGTGGTCATCGGCGACGACGACCTAGCCCAGCTCATCTACACCAGCGGCACCGAATCCCGGCCCAAGGGCGCGATGCTGACCCACCGCAGCCTGATCGCCCAGTATGTGTCCTGCGTGACCGACGGCGAGATGACCGGCGAGGACATCGAGGTGCACTCGCTGCCGCTGTACCACTGCGCCCAGCTGCACTGCTTCCTCACCCCCGGCATCTACCTGGGTGCGACCAACATCGTGCTGCCCGGGGCCGACCCCGCGCTGATGCTGGCCACCATCGAGGCCGAGCGGGCGACCAAGCTGTTCTGCCCGCCAACGGTGTGGATCTCACTGCTGCGCCACCCCGACTTCGACCGCCGGGACCTGTCCTCCCTGCGCAAGGGCTACTACGGCGCGTCGATCATGCCGGTCGAGGTGCTCAAGGAGATCGCGGACCGGCTGCCCGGCATCGCGCTGTTCAACTTCTACGGCCAGACCGAGATGGGCCCGCTGGCGACCGTGCTGAAACCCGCCGACCAGGTGCGCAAGGCCGGCTCGGCCGGACGGGCCGCGCTCAACGTCGAGACCCGGGTGGTGGACGACGCCGATCAGCCCGTGCCGAGCGGGGAGATCGGCGAGATCGTGCACCGCAGCCCGCACGCGATGCTGGGCTACTGGCAAGATCCCGAGCGTACGGCGGAGACGTTCGCGCACGGCTGGTTCCACAGCGGCGACCTGGGGGTCATGGACAACGACGGCTACCTGACCGTGGTGGACCGGAAGAAGGACATGATCAAGACCGGCGGCGAGAACGTGGCCAGCCGCGAGGTCGAGGAAGCGATCTACCAGCACCCGGCCGTGGCCGAGGTGGCGGTGTTCGGGCTGCCGCACCCGCGCTGGATCGAGGCGGTCACGGCCGCGGTCGTCGCCCGCGACGGCCACTCCGTCACCGGGGATGAACTGATCGCGCACTGCCGGGAACGGCTCGGCTCGTTCAAGGTGCCCAAGCACGTGGTCGTGGTCGACGCCCTGCCCAAGAACGCCAGCGGCAAGCTGCTCAAGCGCGAACTGCGCACCACCATCGTGCCGCCTTGGTCTTAAGAGGATGGCCGCGGCCGGGACCAGGTACAGGGCGGTGGTGGCCCGGCCGACGTCCATCCGGGCCAGCGCGTAGGCCCACGCGGCGTTGCCCACCGCGGACGGCGCGAGTCCGAGGAAGACGGCCGACCCGATAGCGGCGGCGCCCGCATGGGGCAGGGCGTGGACGAGGCTCCCGGTCCACGCAAGGATGAACAGGGTCCCGGCCCCAGGCCGTGCGACACCGCGATGACGGCCGACCCCAGGAACCAGATGGCGAGCAGGCTGGCGTACACCGGCGCCGTGGCCACCAGCAGGCTCGCGGTCCCGGCCGGCACCACCCGCTCCCCCAGGTTGAGCAGCAGCTGGTACGCGGTCATCCCGGCCAGCCCGCACAACCCGATCAGCGGCAGATCCCGTGCTCGTGGTCGCCGCACCCCGGCGAACGGCGCGGCCAGCGCCAGCGCGACCGAGGCCACCCCCAGCCGGGCCACCGACAACCCGGCCGGCCCGAGGCCGGCCACGGCGACCGAGATCGCAGGAAACGCGCTGGCCCACAGCCCGACCGTGCCTGCCGCCGCCCACGCGGCGGCCCGCCCTCGGCGCCTACGGATCGGTGACGGCGGCCGCGACGGCGCTGGGGTACTCGGCGCCCGCCGTATCCCAGCAGCTGGCCGCGCTCGAGCGGGAGGTCGGCCTGCCGCTGACCGAACGGGCGGGCCGGGGCATCGCGCTGACCCCGGCGGCGACCCTGCTGGTGGCGCACACCGACGCCCTGCTGGTCCAGCTGGACTTGGCCGAGGCCGGCCTGGCCGCACTGCGGGACCAGGTGACGGGCCGGGTCGCGCTGGCCGCCTTCCCTTCGGTGGCCGCGACCGTGGTCGCGACGGCGTGGGCCGCTTTGGCCACCTCCGCGCCGCACGTCCAGCTCCAGCTGGAGGAGATGGAGCCGGAGGAGTCGCTACCCGCGGTCCTGCGCCGAGATGATCCAGCGAGCCTGCGCCCGGGCCGGGTTCGTGCCCGGGGTGGTGGCCCGCGCCACCGAACGCGACGTCCAGCTCAACCTGGTCGCGGCCGGGGCCGGTGTGACGCTGGTGCCCCGGCTGGCGGCCCGGTCGCTGCCCCCGGGGGTCCGGTCGCTGCCCCCGGCCGAACCCGTCACCCGGAAGATTTTCACGGTCAGCCGCCGCGGCGGTGACCGCCAGCCCGCGGTCCGGGTGGTGCTCGACGCCCTCTTCGACACCGCCCGCTCTTTGCCTGATACCCCCTAGGGGTACCATTACGGCCATGCACGCGATCATCCATGCCCTGTCCATCGCCGGCTCCATGACCTGGGAAATCGCCTGGGCCCTGATCCTGGGGTTCGCGCTGTCGGCCGTCGTGCAGGCCGTGGTGCGGCGGTCGACGATCGTCCGGCTGCTGGGCGACGACCGGCCGCGCACGCTGGCGGTGGCGGCCGGGCTGGGCGCGGCCTCGTCCTCGTGTTCCTACGCGGCGGTGGCGCTGGCCCGCTCGCTGTTCCGCAAGGGCGCGAGCTTCACCGCGGCCATGGCGTTCGAGATCGCCTCGACCAACCTGGTCATCGAGCTGGGCGTGATCCTGGCCCTGCTGATGGGCTGGCAGTTCACGCTGGCCGAGTTCGTCGGCGGCCCGGTCATGATCGTGCTGCTGGCCGTGGGCTTCCGGCTGTTCCTGCGGGAGAAGCTGCTGCGCGAGGCCCGGGAGCAGGCCAACCGCGGCCTGGCCGGGTCGATGGAGGGCCACGCGGCCATGGACATGTCCGTCCAGGGTGACGGGCCGTTCCTGCGGCGGCTGCTGTCCCGGGACGGGTACACCGCGGTGGCCCACGTGTTCGTGATGGAGTGGGCCGCGATCCTGCGCGACCTGGTCATCGGCCTGCTGGCCGCGGGCGCGATCGCGGCCTGGGTGCCGGACTCGTTCTGGCGGGCGTTCTTCATCGCCGGGCACCCGCTGGCGGCCAAGATCTGGGGCCCGATCATCGGCCCGGTGGTGGCGATCGTGTCGTTCGTCTGCTCGGTCGGCAACGTGCCGCTGGCCGTGGTGCTGTGGAAGGGCGGGATCAGCTTCGGCGGCGTGGTCGCGTTCATCTTCGCCGACCTGATCATCCTGCCCATCCTGAACATCTACCGGAAGTACTACGGCGCGAAGATGGCCGCGTTCATCCTGGCCTGTTTCTACGCCACCATGGTCATCGCCGGCTACCTGGTGGAGCTGATCTTCGGCGGCCTGGGCCTGACCCCCAACCGGGCCAGCGCGACCATCCCCGACCAGGGCGTGGCCTGGGACTACACCACCTGGCTGAACATCGCGTTCGGGCTGCTGGCCGTGGCGCTGCTGGTCCGCTTCGTCCGCACCGGGGGTATTCTGATGCTGCGGATGATGAACGGACCCGCGGACGCCGGCCACGAGGGCCACGGAAGCCACGGAAGCCACGACGGGCAGTCCCACTGGTCACTTGAATCTCATGTGCACCAAGTAACTCATGAGCACCACGAGAATCACGAGCACCACATGCCTCATACGCCTCATACCCCTCATGCGCCCTGACGGCATCCGACGGTCCGCGGTTGCCGCGGCCGTCCTGGCGCTGGCCGCAGTGGCGGGGTGCAGTTCCGGATCGCCGTCGGCGCCGATGCCGCCGGTGGCGTCGCAGTTGAAGTCCGCGCTCAAGCACTGGTCGGCGTTCCCGGCCAGCGCCGCCACCCGGCCGCTGGTGGTGGCGGCCGAGGTCAGCGTCACCGGCCCGGAGGCGTTCCCCGACGGCGCCGACAAGAAAGCTTTCGCCGAGGGGGCGATCGACCTGCCCCGTTCGCTGCCCACCGGCCCGGGTCACGCCGCGGGTTACGCGCTGCTCAGCGCGTCGGCCGCGGCCCGCCAGCTGACCGCGAGCCAGACGCCGGCCGCGTCACACCAGACACCGGCCCCGTCACCTCAGGCGTCCCAGGCGTCCCAGGCGTTTCCATCCACCCGGCTGACCGTTACCGGGGTCAAGCTCGGGACTGGCTTGTTCAGCACGGACCGGGGGCGCAAGACCCTGCCGGCCTGGCAGTTCAGCTTCCGTGGCATCAGCGGGACGGCGAACGTGCTGGCCGTGGCCGGTTCCGGGCGGTTCTGGCCGGCCGGCCTGCATCAGCTCCCGACCGACGTCAGCGCGGTTCAGCCGGGCCGGAACGGGCGAGCCCTGGTGCTGACCGCCGGCGGCGCGAAGGAAGGCAACGGACCGTGCGAGGCCAGTTATTCGGTCCGGCAGCGAAGCTCCGCCGCCGCCGTCGCGGTCTACGTGGTGGAGACCGACCACGGCGGCGCCGGTGTGTGCCCCGCCGACGGGTTCCGGGTCACGGTGCCGGTAACGCTGGCCGCACCGCTCGGGAACCGGGTGCTGGTTAACGCGCTGACGTTCGCGCCCATCCCGGTCACCCAGTTCCTGGTCAGCTCGTCCTAGGGACGGCCGGCCGGGCTGATACCGGCAGCGAGCGCTGCTACCTGGCCGCAACCGGGTTGCATCCCGCGCTGCTACGGGTGGCTTCGATGCTCTGAGCATGGAACACATTCGAAGCATCGGTCCCGGCAGGATCCTCGTCATCGAGCGTGACCCAGCGGTCTCGCGCTTCGTCGAGTTCGTCCTGGGCAATTGGGAAGCGTTCGACGTCACCTCGATCAGCGAGCCGGCCCTCGCGCTGGCCCGGATCGAGACCGAGCCCTGGGACCTGGTCCTGGTCGACTACGAGCTGCCCAGCTCGGACAGCCCGAACTCCATGGGGCTGCTGACCGACATCCGCGAGATCGAACCCCGGCTGCCGGTCGCGATGATGACCGCGTTCCCCGTCACCGGCCCGACCGCCGACAGCCTGCGGGCGGCCGACGGTCGCGTCACCAAGCCACTGGTCCCGTCGCACCTGATCGGGCTGGCCACCGGGCTGATCGAGCAGTTCCGCCGGGCCCGCGAGGAGGCCGGCGGCTGCTGACGGCCCGCTCGTTCAGTCTTCCGCGGCCTCGTCTTCGGTGGCCCGGTCCTCGGCGGCCCGGGCGAACGACTCGGCGATGATCGTCTCGGCCGCCGCGCGATCCTGCCAGCCGCGCACGTCCGTGCTCTTGTCCCGCTCGAGTTCCTTGTAGATGTCGAAGAAGTGCCCGATCTCCGCGGTCACGTGCTCCGGTACGTCGCTCAGGTCCTGCAGGCCGGCGTACCTTGGGTCACGAGCCGGAACCATGAGGATCTTGGCGTCGGGCCCCTTCTCGTCGGTCATCCAGAACACCGCGATGGGCCGGACCGCGATCTCGCAGCCCGGGAACGTCGGCTCGTCCAGGATGACCATGGCGTCGAGCGGGTCGCCGTCCTCGGCCAGCGTGCCCGGGATGAACCCGTAGTCATGCGGGTACCGGGTCGAGGTGAACAGCATCCGGTCCAGCCGGATCGCGTCGATGACCGGGTCGTACTCGTACTTGTTCCGTGATCCCTGCGGGACCTCGACGATGATGTCGACTTCCACGGGCCCGCTCCCGGTATCGCTCACAGCGTCACTCCCGATATCGCTCGCGGTGTCACTCATGGAGCGGCGACGACCTTGGCCGTCTTGCCCAGGACCTTGGCCAGGGCCCGTTCGACCTCGGCCGCCAGTTCGGGGTCCGGGGAAGCGGCAATGGCTTCACCGGCCGTCCCGGCGGTGCGCGCCGCCGGGACCGTGCCGATCAGCCGGATGAGCCCGCAGTCGCGGCACTCCACTTCGGCGAGCCGCCGGACCAGGTGGGCGCTGCGGCACCGGCCGCAGCGGTCCAGTTCCGCCGTCCAGTCCCGGTGCACCTGGCAGCCGGGGCAGACGAGGATTTGGTGATCATGCAGCAGTCCCCGCCCCCAGGGGCTTGGCCCCCGGTCCGGGTCCACCTGCCGCATACCGCAGTGGTAGCAGGGCATCCCCGCCATCGACTCCAATCGCGTGCGTGCATCCGCCCGCACAGCGGGCGGATCAGTCGAGCTCCGCGAGCGCCTTCTGGTACTCGCTGATGTCGCGCGCCTGCGGGATCGGGTTGACGACCTTCCACCGCACGGCGCCCGACTTGTCGATGACGAAGGTGCCGCGCGTGGCCAGCCCCCGGTCATCGTCGAAGACACCATAAGACCTGGCCACATCGCCGTGCGGCCAGAAGTCAGACAGCAATCCGAAATTGAAATGTTCGGCATCGGCCCAGGCCCGGTGGGTGAACATGGAGTCCACCGACACGGTCAGCAGCTCCACGTCGTCCCGGGTGACCTCGGGGAAGTCGTCCCGGAACGCGCACAGCTCACCGCTGCACACCGGGCTGAACGCGAGCGGGTAGAAGACCAGCACCACGTTCTTCGAGCCGCGGAAATCCGACAGCTTGACCGGAGTGCCGTGCTGGTCGGCCAGCTCGAAGTCAGGGGCCTGTTCGCCGATCTCAACCGCCATGCCTGGGGTCCTCTCCATAGTGGTGCCTGGCCGCGCCACAGCGGGCGCTGCGTACGAGGCCAAGTCTGCCACTACCGGACGACGCCGGACTCCTAGCGTCGGGCGCGCGGCGCCACCAGCCTGGACCCGGACCAGTCACGGGCGGCGCTGATGCTCGACGTCTGAGACAAGCCCGCAGTCGGAGCCGCCTCGCCGATGTCACTCGGCTCGACATGGCCCTCCCGGCCCGCCTTCGGCGTCAGCAGCCAGATGTACCCCCCGTCGGTGAGCGGCGTCAGAGCGTCGACCAGGGCGTCCACGAGGTCTCCGTCTTCGTCCCGCCACCACAGCAGGACGACGTCGACCACGTCGTCGTAATCCTCCCCGACCAGCTCCACACCGTCCACGTCGCCAATCGCGTCGCGCAGATCCTCGTCGCAATCGTCGTCGTAACCAACTTCCTGCACCACCTGGCCCGGCTTGATACCGAGCCGTTCGGCCTGGCCGCGTTGATCCTGGGCCTGGCCCGCGGTCGCGCTCACTGACGTCCTCCTGCACCCTCCCCGCGTCATCGCGCCCTTTGTCGGACCTTGGGTCACGGCTCCTTACCGTGGCCTGGTGCCGGGGCGATAACAGCGTCAGCACTACTTGTTGGGACAGTTCACACGCCGATGGCCCGGCGCGCAAGTGCCAATCGCCGCTACGGCACAATCTGCGGTCACAATTTGCCTCGCCGGTCCGGCCCGCGGCCCGCCCGCATCGGTACGCCAGCTGCCGTCTGGACCAGGCACGCCGGGGCATGGTTACCGTGTAGTAGAGATGCATTCCCGGGCCAAACGCAGGACGATTGGTCTGGACATCTCGAAAAACCCGCGGCGGACAGCCGCCCTGAACTAGCGGAAGGCGAGGCCAACCCGTGGCTTCCGGACGCCAGCGCTTCTCGATCATCAATGACGGGCTCCCGACCCAGCTGCCCGACATCGATCCGGACGAGACCAAAGAATGGGTCGATTCGTTCGACACGGTCGTGCAGACCCGCGGCCGCGGACGCGCCCGCTACGTCATGCTGCGGCTGCTGGAGCGAGCCCGTGAGCAGCAGGTCGGCGTGCCCGGCCTGCGCAGCACCGATTACATCAACACGATTTCGCCGGAGCGCGAGCCATGGTTCCCGGGCGACGAGTACGTCGAGCGCCGGATCCGCGCCTACATCCGCTGGAACGCGGCCGTCATGGTCTCCCGCGCGAACCGGCCGGGCCTGGGCGTGGGCGGCCACATCGCCACCTACGCCTCGGCCGCCAGCCTGTACGAGGTGGGCTTCAACCACTTCTTCCACGGCAAGGACCACGGCGAGTCCGGCGACCAGGTCTTCTTCCAGGGCCACGCGGCGCCGGGCATCTACGCCCGCGCGTTCCTCGAGGGCCGGCTGAGCGAGCAGCGGCTGGACGGGTTCCGGCAGGAGCTGTCCCACCCGGGTGGCGGCCTGCCGTCCTACCCGCACCCGCGGCTGATGCCGGACTTCTGGGAGTTCCCCACCGTCTCGATGGGCCTCGGCCCGCTGAACGCCATCTACCAGGCCCGGTTCAACCGGTACCTGCTGGCCCGCGAGCTGCATGACACCAGCCGCTCGCACGTATGGGCGTTCCTGGGCGACGGCGAGATGGACGAGCCCGAGGCGCTGGGCGCAATCGGCCTGGCTGCGCGCGAGGAACTGGACAACCTCACCTTCGTCATCAACTGCAACCTGCAGCGGCTGGACGGCCCGGTCCGCGGCAACGGCAAGATCATCCAGGAGCTGGAAGCGTACTTCCGCGGCGCGGGCTGGAACGTCATCAAGGTCATCTGGGGCCGCGACTGGGACCCGCTGCTGGCCCAGGACACCGACGGCGTCCTGGTCAACAAGATGAACAGCACCCCGGACGGGCAGTTCCAGACCTATTCGGTGGAGTCCGGCGGGTACATCAGGGAGAACTTCTTCGGCGGCGACCCGCGGCTGCGGAAGATGGTCGAGCACCTGTCCGACGACGACCTGCGCAACCTGTCCCGCGGCGGGCACGACTACCGCAAGGTGTACGCGGCGTTCAAGTCGGCCCGCGAGCACGTCGGCCAGCCCACCGTGATCCTGACCCACACCATCAAGGGCTGGACGCTGGGGCCGGACTTCGAGGCCCGCAACGCCACCCACCAGATGAAGAAGCTCACCCACGCCGAGCTGAAGGAGTTCCGCGACCGGCTGTACCTGCCGATCTCGGACGCCGCGCTGGAAGCGGACCTGCCGCCCTACTACCACCCGGGCGAGGACTCCGACGAAATCCAGTACATGAAGGAGCGGCGGGCCGCCCTGGGCGGTGAGCTGCCCAAGCGCGTGGTCCGGGCCAAGCCGCTGCCGCCGGTACCGGACAAGGTCTACGACGAGCTGAAGAAGGGCTCGGGCAAGCAGCCGGTCGCCACCACCATGGCCTTCGTCCGGCTGCTCAAGGAGCTGATGAAAGACAAGGAGATCGGCGCCCGGTTCGTGCCGATCATTCCGGACGAGGCGCGCACGTTCGGCATGGACTCGCTGTTCCCGACGGCCAAGATCTACTCCCCGCACGGGCAGACCTACGAGGCCGTCGACCGGAACCTGCTGCTGTCCTACAAGGAGTCCGAGCAGGGCCAGATCCTGCACGAGGGGATCAACGAAGACGGCGCGATGGGCTCGATGATCGCGGCCGGCACCTCGTACGCCACGCACAGCACGCACATGATCCCGATCTACATCTTCTATTCGATGTTCGGCTGGCAGCGCACCGGCGACCAGATGTGGGCGCTGGGCGACCAGCTGGGCCGGGGATTCCTGCTCGGCGCGACCGCCGGGCGGACCACGCTCACCGGTGAGGGCCTGCAGCACAACGACGGCCACAGCGTGCTGCTGGCCTCGGTCAGCGAGGCCTGCATCTCCTACGACGCGGCCTACGCCTTCGAGCTGTCCTACATCATCAAGGACGCGCTGCGGCGGATGTACAGCTCGACCCCGGACCACCCCGAGGGCGAGAACATCTTCTACTACCTGACCATCTACAACGAGCCGTATCCGCAGCCTGCGGAGCTGGACAACTATCCGGGCGGCCAGGCCGCGCTCGAGCAGGGCATCCTGCGCGGGCTGTACGAGTACGCACCCGCCCCGGCACCCCGGACCAACGGCAACGGCGACCACCCGCAGGCGCAGATCCTGGGCTCTGGGGTGGCCGTGCGGGCCGCGCTCCAGGCCCAGCAGCTCCTGGCCGACGACTGGGGCGTGTCCGCGTCGGTCTGGTCCGCCACCTCGTGGACCGAGCTGCGGCGGGACGCGATGGCCGCCGAGGAGTGGAACCTGCTGCACCCCGACGCGGACCAGCGGGTCCCGTACGTGACCCAGACACTGGACGGCCGGCCGGGCCCGGTTGTGGCGGTCAGCGACTGGATCCGGGCCGTCCCGGACCAGATCGCCCGCTGGGTGCCGGAGGCGTGGACCTCGCTCGGCACCGACGGTTTCGGCTTCTCCGACACCCGGGCCGCGGCCCGCCGCTTCTTCAACGTGGACGCGGAGTCGGTGACCGTGGCCGTGCTCAGCCAGCTGGCCAAGCGGGGTGAGGTCAAGCCGGACGTGCTGACCAAGGCCATCGAGAAGTACAAGCTGGACCTGCCGGTCAGCGAGGCCCTGCGGGACCCGCAGGCCACGGTCCAGGCCAACGTCCCCGACCGTCCGGAGACGGAGAACCAGCCGGAGGTCCGCGGCTGACCGTCGCCGCCGGCTGAAATTTTTCGGGCCGGGCCGAGGACGGCGTAGCGGCGTTCCTGGGGGTGCCGTACGCGGCGCCGCCGTTCGGCGCGAACCGGATGCGGCCACCGCAGCCGGTGACGCCCTGGTCCGGCGTACGGGACGGCACCACGTACGGGCCCACCGTGCCCAAGGGCGACTACCCGCCGCAGTACCAGCCGTTGTTCCCCGAGGTCGTGATCCCGGGTGAGGACTGCCTGAACCTCAACGTGTGGGCCCCGGACCCGGCTACTCCGGGCCTGCCCGTGCTGGTCTGGGTCCACGGCGGCTCGTTCATGAACGGCTCCGGGTCGGTCGCCGAGTACGACGGCTCCGCGTTCGCCCGGGACGGCATCGTGTGCGTCACGATCAACTACCGGCTGGCGGCCGAGGGCTTCTTGTTCACCGGTGACGCCGCCGACACCAACGGCGACGCCAACCTGGGGCTGCTCGACCAGCTGGCCGCGCTGGCCTGGGTGCAGAACAACATCGCAGCCTTCGGCGGCGACCCGGCCCGGGTCACCGTGGCCGGTGAGTCGGCGGGCGCCATGAGCGTGACCACGCTGCTGTCCATGCCGCGATCGGAGGGCCTGTTCGCGCAGGCCATCGCGGAGAGCGGCGCCGGGGCGCACACGCTCACCCCGGACGAGGGCGCGATGGTAGCCGGGTACCTGGCGGCCGAGCTCGGCGTGGCGGCCGAGCGGGAGGCGATCAAGGCGGTGCCGCTGGACAAGCTGGTGCAGGCGGCCTCGGATCTGGTGGTCGAGGTACAGACCAGCCCAGATCCCGCGCGCTGGGGCCAGCTGGCGCTCAGCCTGCTGCCGTTCGCGCCGACCGTGGACGGGACCGTGCTGCCCGATCGCCCGCTGACGTCGATCGCGGCCGGCCAGGGCCGCGGCGTGCCCCTGCTGATCGGGTCGGACCGGGACGAGGCCCGGCTGTTCCTGGTCGCGGCGGGCACGATCGGCCTCATCGACGAGGCCACGCTCGAGGCCGTGGCCGCCGGGTACGGCCTGTCCGATGATGGTCTTGCGGTCTACCGGGCGGCCCACCCGGACGCCAGCCCGGGCGACCTGCTGGCCGCGGTGATCACGGACTGGTTCTTCCGTGTACCCGCGATCCGGGTGGCGGAGGCCCGGAACGCGGCCGGCGCTGGCCCCCTGACCTGGATGTACCGGTTCGACCATCCGGATCCGGCCCGCAACCACGGACTCGGGGCCTGCCACGGCGTGGAGATCCCCTTTGTGTTCGGCACCGCCGGCCTGGACGAACTCGAACCCCGCCTGGGCCCGGAGCCCAGCCAGGCCGTGGCCGACCGGGTGCATCAGGTCTGGGTCGACTTCATCATCCGGTGCAACCCAGGCTGGGCGCCGTACGACCCGGTCACCCGGACCACCGGGCTGCTCACCGACGAGGTGACGGCGACCGAGGACCCGGACGGAACCGAGCGGGCCTGCTGGAACGGGGTCCGCTAAGGCTCAGGCCAGGGCCCCGGCTCAGGCTAGGGCGTTGTAGGCCGCGTCTCAGGCCAGCGCGTCGTAGGCCGCGGCCTGGAACTCGGTGTGCAGTGGCTCGGGCTCCGGCCCGGCGAACATCCGCTGGGTCAGCATCAGCACGGTCAGGTCGTGGCCCGGGGCCATCAGCCAGGTCGAGCCGAACCCGCCCGCCCAGCCGTAGGAACCGTCGTTCTGCACGGCCAGGCCGAAGCCCCAGGACTTGTCCTTGAAGAAGTCCGGGCCCAGCCCGCCCCTGGCCTTCTGCTCGGCCGTGAGCTGGCCGGTAGTCATCTGCTGGGCCAGCTTGGCGGGCAGCACCGGCGACCCGCCGCCCAGCAGCATGCGGGAGAAGGCCAGCAGGTCGTCGGCGGTGGAGACCAGATCGGCCGCGCCGTCACCGAACCTTGGCGGCCGGCTCCAGGAACCGTCCGGCTCGTCCCAGGCGACCAGCCCGGCCTCGGTCGGCCGGTAGGCGGTCGCCAGCCGATTGGTCTGCGTGGTCCACAGACCGGTGTCCCGCATGCCGAGCGGCTCGAAAATCCGGGTCCGCAGCACCTCGCCGAACGGCTCCCCCGCCACCCGCGCCACCAGCACGCCGAGCACCGAGGCGGCGGTGTTGTAGAACCAGCGTTCGCCCGGCTGGGCCAGCAGTGGCAGCGAGCCCAGGCCCGCGATCCAGGTGTCCGGGTCGGGCTGGGCATCCCGGTTCGGCGGCCCGATGGTCTCCAGGTGCAGCGCGTCGGCCGCCTCGACCACCGGCCACGGCTCGGCGGCGAAGAACATCTCCACCGCCAGCCCGAAGCCGAACGTGAACGTGAGCAGGTCACGGGTGGTGATCGCCCGGCGCGCGGGCACGGTGTCGTCCAGCGGGCCCTCCATCCGGCGCAGCACGCGGCGGTTGGCCAGTTCCGGGAGCAGCCGGTCCACCGGCTCGTCCAGGTCCAGCCGTCCCTCGGCCACCAGGGCCAGCGTGGCGGCGGCCGTGATCGGCTTGGTGTCGGACGAGATGCGGAAGATCGTGTCGCGGGTCACCGGCGCGCCGCCCACGGCCATCGCGCCGAGCGCTTCGACGTGCACGTCGTCACCGGAGGCGACCAGTGCCACCAGGCCGGGGATCTGATACTCATCGGGGTCGCGGCCATCTCCGACGTACCGCTCCGCCACCTCGTGCAGCCGTTCGCGGCCGGCGGTGGTCAACCCTGCAGTCACGGTGATCCTCCTCGCGCCGATTCCCTTGGCTTCTCGTCAGTTATGACGTCCGGCCGGGTTGGGGCTCATCGTCGGGCGAGTCTATTAATCAAAAAACGACAAGCGGACCTGCCGGACGTGATTGTCGACGTTGAGATCGACCAGCGCGATCGACTGCCATGTGCCCAGGGCCAGGCGGCCGTTGAGAACCGGAATCGTGGCGTAGGGCGGCAGGAACGCCGACAGTACGTGGGACCGGCCGTGGCCGCGCGAGCCGTGGGCGTGCTGCCAGCGGTCGTCGGCGGGCAGTACCTCGGCCAGCACCGCGAGCAGGTCCCGGTCGCTGGAGGCCCCGAGTTCCATCACCACGAGCCCGGCCGTCGCGTGCGGCACGAACACGTGCAGCAGCCCGTCGCCATCAGCGGCGTCTCTGGCCGCGTTCGTGGCCGCGTCCCTGGTCGCGTTCGTCACGAACTGTTCGCACTCGCCGGTGAGGTCGAACACGCCTTCGCGGCTGCCCGTGCGGACCTCGATGATCTCAGTCTTCATAGACGTGACACTCTAGGCGCATGGCCACCAGCGAGCAGACCGGCTCTCCGCGGCGGCTGCGCAAGAGCAGCAAGCGGACTTCCGACCCGTCCGGCACAACGGACGCTGCCGGGACTTCCATTGCTGACGTCGCCGACGGCACCCATGGTTCTGACGATGCCAGTAAGGCCAGTGTCGTTGGAGGTGCGAATGGTGCCGATAGTGCCAGTGGTACCGGTGCCACCAATGGTGCTGATGGTGCCGCTAGTGATGCCGTGGCTGGTGGTACGTCTGATGACGGTACGCCTGATGCTGGTATTACCGCTGGCGCCTCTGATGCCAATGGCACGCCCGATGCTGATGTGGCGTCCCGTGTTGATGGCACTTTTGATAATTCTGGGACCAGCGGTGTTTCTGAATCTGTCAGTGTTTCCAAATCCACTGGCCCTGCTGAATCCACTGGCGTTACCGACATTTCTGTGGCCGGTGATTCTCCTGGTTTCATTGGGGTCGGCATTGTTCCTGAGGCGTCCAGTGTCCTGAGTCCCGGTGATGTTTCTGCCGCCTTGGGGGTTCCGGGTGCCAGTGGTGCCGGTGGCGTCCTGAGTGGCCGCGGCGGGCGGGGTGCACGTGGTTCTCGCGGGGGCCGTGGTCGCGGTTCTCGTGGCGCGACGGGGCCCAGCCGGGTCAACGAGGAGACCATCGCCCGTATCGAGCGGGCGACCGGCAGCCTAGGCACAGCGGCCATCGCGTCCATGGACAAACGGCTGCCCTGGTTCCGGGCCATGTCGGCGGAGAACCGGTCCTGGCTCGGCCTGGTCGCCCAGGCCGGGATCGCCGCGTTCGTGGACTGGGTGCGGCACCCCGAGCGGACCCGTCCCGCGGTGGCCGGCGAGGTGTTCGGCACCGCCCCGCGTGAGCTGGCCCGGGCGGTCAGCCTGCAACAAGCCGTGGAAATGGTGCGCGTCATCATCGACGTGGTGGAGTCCCGGGTCGATGAGCTGGCGGCACCGGGCGGCGAGGCCGAGCTACGCGAGGCCGTGCTCCGTTACACCCGCGAGGTCGCGTTCGGCGCGGCCCAGGTCTACGCGCGCACCGCGGAGGCTCGCGGCGCCTGGGACGCCCGGCTGGAAGCGCTGGTCGTCGGGTCGCTGGTGCGCGGCGAGACCGAAGAATCGATGAACTCCTGGGCGTCCGCGCTGAGCTGGAAGTCCTCCCCCGTCGCCGTCATCGCCGGCCAGCTCGACGTGCGACCGGGCGGGCAAGCCGACGGCGAGGAGTCCGGCGCTCTCATTGACGACCTGCGGACCGACGCCAAGCGCGCCCGGCTCGACGTGCTGGCCGGCGTCCAGGGCAGCCGGCTCATCGTCGTGCTCGGCGGCACGGACGACCCGATCAGCGCGGCCGAACGCTTCGCCGGCCGGTTCGGGTCCGGGCCGCTGGTGGTGGGGCCGGTGGTGCCGGACCTTCGTTCGGCCACCGCATCCGCGCGCGCCGCGCTGTCCGGCCTGCGTGCGGCGATCGCCTGGCCGGACGCGCCCCGCCCGGTCAGCGCGGATGAACTGCTACCCGAGCGGGCCATGGCCGGTGACCCCGATGCGCGATCGTTCCTGATCAGCGCGGTGTATGAACCGCTGTTGGCTGGCGGTTCGGCGCTGGTGGACACGCTCACCACCTACCTGGAGCAGGGATCTTCACTGGAGGCCACGGCGCGGATGCTGTTCGTGCATCCGAACACGGTGCGGTACCGGCTGCGGCGGGTGACGGAGCTGACTGGGTACGCGCCGTCGGACGGCCGCGACGGATTTTCGCTGTGGATCGCGATCGTGCTCGGGCGCCTGGCGGCCGGCTGATCGGTAGGGCTCTGGCTGACGGCCGGGCTGATCAATACGGGTATGGGCTGACGGCCGGGCTGATCGTTAAGGCTTGGGCTGGCGGCTGGCGGCTGACGGCAGGCGGCAGGCTGATAAGTCGTGGGTCGGGCGCGCCGGCGTATCGCTGACGAATGACCTCAGCACTTCGACGCGTTGTGGCTCAATGGTCACGCAAGAAAATGAAGATCAAAACCCGACCTTGGCGAACCGATTAGACTTTGTTATCGAATTGCTTGCGAACTACTCGTGTATTCGATAACGTTTTCTATATCCAACCGCGGCGGCGAAGGAGGCAGCTGTGACAGCGGAGAGCGCGTCCGGCGACCTCTCGCCCGAGCCTGGCGGTCCTTTCCTGGCGAGCCCGCCTGCCATCGGCTCGGGACCTGCAGAGCCGGGCATGTGGCTTACCGCGTCCACCTGGCTGCCCGCGACTCTGCTGGATGCACTGGAGGAAGGCACTTCGGCCAACGGCGATCGCGCCCTGGATGTTGCGTTCAGGCAGGCTGGCCCGCTCGACGAGATGGCACCCGGGCCGGTGCTGGCCGCTTTCCTGTCCGAATGCAGCGCTCCAGCCACCGGTTCCAGCCCTCCGCCTATCGTGAGTACCGCTGACGCCACCGACAGCACTACGTCCGCAGGACGAAACAGTCTGGCCGGTCCAGACTCCAGCCCAGTCGGCCCGCGATCAGCTGACGGTCCGCGATCAACTGACGGCTCCGAGACTGCCGACCCCGTTTCTGGTGAACTTGAGGCCGATGAGCCCGCTGGTAAGTGCGAGGCTGAAGTACCCGAATCGCTGGCGGCACGGATTGCGAGCGGATCAGGACTGGCTCAGCGCGAGGACAACGCCCTGCTGGGCCTGATCCGCGGCTGGCGCAAGGTCGCCTCCTTGGCTGCCGCCGCGGAGCTGGCCGCGGTGTCAGAGTTCAGCCGGCGGCGACACGACGAGGCGAAGGCCGACGGCGCCTGGGACAGCACCGCCATCGACGCTGCCGATGTCGAGCTCGCCGCGGCGCTGACCCTGACCACCCGGGGCACGCAGCTATTGATGGATCGGGCGGCGATGATGCACGAGTTGCCGGCCACTGCGACGGCGCTGGCGGCCGGGCGGATCGATTGGCCCAAGGCGCTCGTCCTCATCAACGGCCTGAGCGGCCAGGATCCGGATCTGGCCCGCCGGATCGAGACTCAGGTCATCGGCCGCGCGCCGCAGCAGACCACCGGGCAGCTGCGCGCCGCGCTGAATCAGGCCTTGTTGGCCGCCGATCCGGCCGCGGCCGAACGTCGTCGCCAAGCCGAGGAGCGGCACGCCCGGATCGAACGCGGCCCCGAACCTGGCGGCGTCACCGCCCTGCTAGCGGGCCGTTGCCTGCCGGTCACCGACACCGTGACGGCTTGGAACCGCATCACCGCCATGGCCCGCCAGCTGCGGCTGGCTGGTGCCGAGGGCAGCCTGGATGAGCTTCGCGTCCACGTCTACCTCGCCCTGCTGAACGGAGAAGCGGTAACAGCACCCGCAGCAGAAGCGATCCTGGGCGGCGACCAAGAGGGTGACGAAGCGCCGGGGCAAGATCAAGCACATCAGCACTCCCCCGGCCCCGGCGATTCGGACGGCTCCGGCACCAGCTCAATTGAGTCAGAGCCGGGCACCAGCCCGGCCCGCTCGGAACTTGGGCGGCCCGCGTTCCAGGATCGTGGCCTGCGCGGCAACGTGAACCTCACCGTCCCACTGGGCACGATTCTCGGGATCAGCGATGGGCCAGGTCAGCTGGCCGGGTTTGGGCTGATTACCGGCCACAGCGCCCGCCAGCTGGCAGCCGGCGCGCTAGGTCAGCCGGGCGTTCACTGGTGCATGACCGTCATCGGCGATTGCGGACAGGCCGTCGGTCACGGTTGCGCCACCCGCATCCGGCGCATCGACGACTCACCGGGCGAGCAAGGCTGGCTGTTTACCGTGAATCTTTCCGCACTCGCCGGAGCCGACTGTGCCCATACCCGGGCGAGCCCTCACTACCGGCCACCGCCGTCCCTCTGGCACCTGGTTCAGTCCCGTAACACCTACTGCACCGCGCCTGGTTGCCGGATGCCCGCAGCTGTCTGCGACAACGACCATACCGTTCCGTTCGGCCAGGGCGGCCGCACCTGCGAGTGCAACCTGGGAGCGCTCTGCCGACGCCACCACCGGGTGAAACAGGCCCGCGGCTGGCGGCTGGAGCAGCCCGAGCCAGGCGTGTTCGCGTGGACAACCCCATCCGGCCGCAGTTACATCACCGGCCCGACCGAATACCCCGCCTGACGGCCCCATGGGCTGAGTTCGGTCCACGGTCTGCGTCCGCCGGAGGGAGCACGAAACCCTCAGGAGAAATGCGTCTGCGGCCGGGGCAGCGGATGGCCGTCGACCTCGATGTCGAGCTTCTCGTTGTAGAAGGCGACCATCCCGGTGATGGGCAGCAGCTGGCGGGTCGGGAAGTCATAGGCCCAGGCCAGGTCCTGGTGCTCGTGGCGGATCGCGTCGCCGTCGGATCCCGGTTCGAGGCGCACCGACCAGTATCCGCTGGTAACCCCCTTGTACGGGCACGCTGTCTGGGTATCGCTGGGCACGAGATGCCTGAAGTCGACGTGGGTGCGGTCGATGTAGTAGCGGGTCGGCAAGCCGGTCTCGAATACCAGGACCGGTGAGGTCGTGTCGGCCAGCGTGACGCCGTCCAGCGAGACCCGGACCCGCCGGTGCGACCGCAACGCGTCGACACGGGTGTAGGGGCTGCGGGGATGGACGAAGACCTGTTCGTCTTCCTCGTACCAGGCGTCCAGCGCAGCCCATGCGAAGTGGGCCGTATTCGCCACCCCGTCGATCGCGTCGCTCCCGTACACGCGAACGGTGCTCCGGCGTTCCAGCCCACCCGCGCGCAGGCCGTGCTTCCGGGCAGTCCCCCGGCGGGTGGTCTGCTCGACGTTCTCGTCGACGAGGAACCGCGGATCGATGTCCGAGAGCGGGACGTAGTACTGCGGGTAGTACGGGATCTCCCACACGTACCGCGCGCTGGTCGTGTCGAAGATCAGCTCGTTACCGAGGAAACCGCGGACCCGGCGCGGCGCGGGCTCGACGTGGTTGACCTGCACTGGCATCTGTGGATAGTTACGGTCTGCCGCGACCGGGGCGGCGGCCGGCGCCCGCGTTGACGCTTGGGCCGGCGCACCGGGCGAAGCGGGGTCCGGGATCTGGCCGGTTCCTGCGCTCATGTCGTCTCACTTCCTAGGCAGCGGCTCTGGCCCAGTATTTCGCGTTCGCGCCGGGGAGAGCACGTCGCCCGGCGGGGACCGGCATCCGCGGGCGGGCGGCCGCCGGCAACCGCTTGCGACTGGGGACGAGCGGACAGCAACGCGGACGAGCGGACAGCAACGCGCAACGGCCTGGTGACCCGCAGGTGAACGCTATTTGTCGGAACGGTACAAAGTCTGGGCCGTAAAATTCGTCGTCTCCGTGGTAGGTGTGGCGAACCTCTACAGTGCAGGCTAGGACGGTGCTGGTCATTACTGCTCCTGGCCAGGGGGCCCAGACCCCCGGCTTCCTATCGCCCTGGCTCGAGGTGCCCGGCGTGGCTGAACGCCTCGCCGGCTGGTCTGAACTGGCCGAATGCGACTTGATTCGGTACGGGACGACCGGTACCGAGGAGGAAATCAAGGACACCGCGGTGGCTCAGCCACTGCTGGTGGCCGCGGCCCTCGCGGCCGCTGAGGCCCTGTTCGACGATGGGCTGCCGGCTACCCGCCCCGGACTGGCCACCGCTGGTCACAGCGTGGGTGAGCTGGCCGCGGGCGTCATCGCCGGCGTGCTCAGCGCTGCGGACGCGATGCGCCTCGTTGCCGTGCGCGGCCGGGCCATGGCCGCCGCCGCGGCCGTGCGGGCTACCGGGATGACCGCGCTGCTCGGCGGTGACGAGGAAGAAGTGCTGCCCTCGATCGAGGCCCACGGGCTGACCCCGGCCAACGTCAACGCGCCCGGGCAAATCGTGGCCGCGGGCACGCTGGAGCAGCTGGCTGAGTTCGCGGCCGACCCGCCGCCCCGCGCCCGGCTGCGGCCGCTGACGGTGGCAGGCGCCTTCCACACCGTGCACATGGCCCCGGCGGTCGAAGCGCTGCGCACCGCGGCCGCGACGGTCACGGTCAGCGAACCGACGATCGTGCTGCTGTCCAACCGGGACGGCGCCGCGGTTACGTCCGGCGCCGACTGGCTCGAGCGCATCGTCGGCCAGGTGGCCGCGCCGGTGCGCTGGGACCAGTGCCAGCACACCCTGACTGACCTTGGTGTACAAGCCCTGATCGAGCTGCCACCGGCCGGAACGCTGACCGGCATCGCCCGCCGCGCCCTGCCCGGCGTGACCCTGCAGGCGGTCAAGAGCCCGGACGACCTGGAAACGGCGCGCAAGCTCATCTCTGAATTCGGCGACGAGGCCGGGTCTGCCCCAGCTAACCCCACGGAGGGATCATGACCATCTCCATGCCTGTCGGCCCGGTGGCCGACGGGCTCGCCGAGGCGTACGACTGGAACGCCGAGTCTGGCTTCAACATGGGGGGCGAGCTGCCCGAGTGGCGGCTGGTGGTGGCCCCGGCGCGCGGGATTTTTCACGCGCCGTCGGTGACGAGTGAGCCGCCGTCGGTGACGAATGAGCCGACGTCGGTGACGAGCCAGAACACGGGCGGAACCGGGCTGGGGCACATTGAGGCCCGGCATGACCGGCAGCCGATCGTTGCTCCGTGGCGCGGTTCGGTCATCGAGTGGCTGGTGCAGGACGGCGATCCGGTGGGCGTGGGCCAGCCGGTCGCCCGTTTGCTGCCGGACGACGCCATCGCGATCGACGTCGCGTGACGGGCGGATGAGACGGATGCGCCTTCCCGAGGCTGTCGCGGGTGCCCGGATCCTCGCGTTCGGCGGTTATCAGCCCGACAACGTGGTGACGAACGATGACCTGGCCGAGGTCATGGACACGAACGACGAATGGATCCGCAGCCGCGTCGGCATCATCAGCCGGCGGATCGCGGGGCCGGACGAGACCGTGGGTGACATGGCCGTGGCCGCGGGGGGCAAGGCGATCGCGGGCAGCGGGGTCAGCCCGTCCGACATCGACCTGGTCATCGTGGCGACCTGCAGCACCGAGGCGCCGATCCCGAACGTGGCCGCGGCCGTGGCCAGCCGTCTCGGCATCAACGCGCCCGGGGCCTACGACCTCAACGCGGCCTGCGCTGGGTTCTGCTACGGCCTGGCCAACGCCAGCGACGCCATCCGGGCCGGAAGTGCCCGGAACGTCCTGGTCATCGGGTCGGAGAAGATGTCGGCCTGGGTGGACCCGCAGGACCGCTCGACGCGGATCATCTTCGCCGACGGCGCCGGGGCGGCCGTGGTCGGGCCGGTGGCCGATCCAGAGGACGAGCCGGGCATCGGCCCGGTGGTGTGGGGCAGCGCCGGGGAAATCGCGGACAAGATCGTTATCAAGGACCGGGACTCGTTCCTGTTCCAGGAGGGTCAGGCGGTGTTCCGCTGGGCCACCACCGCGCTGTACCCGACCGCGCTCGAGGCGTGCGAAAAGGCCGGGATCACGGTGGGCGAGCTGACGGCGTTCGTCCCGCACCAGGCCAACCTGCGCATCATCGAGGCGCTGGCTCGCAAGATCGGGGTGCCGCGCGAGCGCGTCGCCGACGACATCCAGTACGCCGGCAACACGTCGTCGGCGTCGATCCCGCTGGCCCTGGCCCGAATGACCGAGCGCGGTGAGCTGCCGTCGGGCAGCCCGGCGCTGCTGATGGGGTTCGGCGCGGGCATGTGTTACGCCGCGCAAGTGATCACGGTACCCTAGCCGGGCTCTGGCCCAGCGGGTACCAGCATGTGGCTGCAGAGAAATCAATTGATGGGAGATACCAGGCAGATGGCACTGACTGAGCAGGACATCCTCAAGGGCCTCGGCGAGATCGTCGACGAGATCGCGGGCGTGCCCGCGGACGAGGTCACCCCGGAGAAGAGCTTCGTCGACGACCTGGACATCGACTCGCTGTCGATGGTCGAGATCGCCGTCGCGGCGCAGGACAAGTTCGGCGTAGAGATCCCCGACGACCAGCTCAAGGACCTCAAGACGGTCCAGGACGTCATCAACTACGTGCACAAGAACGCGAGCTGACGCGAGCGCCGTCACCAACTGACGCGAGTGTCCCCGCCGGTACCGGCCAGAGCAGGCCAACACATCAGCCGGGTCCGGCGGGACAAGAACTGAGGAGCCGATCACAGTGGGCACAGACGACAGGACCGTCGTCGTCACGGGCATGGGCGCAAGCACGCCCCTTGGCGGCGACGTCGAATCAACCTGGGCGGGGATGCTGGCCGGGCGCAGCGGGGTCAGAGCGCTGACCGACGACTGGGCCAAGGATCTGCCGGCCCGGATCGCGGGCGTGGCCGCCGTCGATCCCCCCCAGGGCGTGGGCCGGGTCCCGGCCCGCCGGATGGACCGCTGCGAGCAGTTCGCGGTCGTCGCTGCCCGTGAGGCCTGGGCGGACGCCGGTTCGCCGGACGTCGATCCGGAACGGCTCGGGGTCTCGGTGAGCAGCGGAATCGGCGGGATCGGTTCCACCCTGGCGGCCTACGACGTGCTCAAGGAGAAGGGCTGGCAGCGGATCAATCCCTTCACCGTGCCCATGCTGATGCCGAACGGCGCGGCCGGCCTGATCAGCATCGAGCTGGGGGCGCAGGCTGGGGCTCACGCGACGGTCAGCGCCTGTGCGTCCGGGGCCGAGGCGGTCGGCTACGGCATCGACATGATCAAGTCGGGCCGCGCCGAGGTGGTCGTCGCGGGCGGTACCGAAGCGGCGATCATGGCCCTGAACCTGGGCGCGTTCGCGGTGATGCGGGCGCTGTCGCTGCGCAACGACGAGCCGGAGCGGGCGTCCCGGCCGTTCGACAAGGGCCGGGACGGGTTCGTGCTCGGCGAGGGCGCCGGCATCCTGGTCCTGGAGTCGGCCGAGCATGCGGCCGCCCGCGACGCGCGCGTCTACGCCATCGCGGCTGGGGCCGGCTACTCCTCCGACGGTCATCACATCGCGCACCCGCACCCGGAGGGCGCCGGGGTGAAGCTGGCCATCGGGCGCGCGCTGGCTAACGCCAGGGTGTCCCCCGACCAGATCACCCACGTCAACGCGCACGCCACGTCAACGCCGGAAGGCGACGTGCTGGAGGCGCAGGCGATCAAGGCCGCGCTGGGCGAGGCCGCGGACCGGGTGGTGGTCTCCTCCACCAAGTCCATGACCGGCCACCTGCTGGGCGGTGCGGGCGCGATCGAGTCGGTCGCCGCCATCATGGCCCTGAAGGACCGGGTGGCGCCCCCCACGATCAACCTTGAAGACCCCGACGACGGCGTCGAAGTGACGGTGTCCAGTGAGCCGCGGCCGTTGGCCAAGGCCGGGCGTGAGCCGATGGCGGTGCTGAACAACGCCTTCGGTTTCGGCGGCCACAACGCCTCACTCGTTTTCGTCGCGCCGTAGCCGTCCGGAGGATAACTCAGGTGACCGTTCTGGATAACTCACGCCCTGCGTCGGGGCCGGCGGCCGACGCCACCCTGCCGCGGGACCCGATCGTGCGGATGGAAGCGCTATTCGACCCGGGCACGCTGGGCCTGATCACGCCGGACGACGGAAGCGGGGCCATCGCCGGCACCGGCCTCATCCTCGGGACCGGTGCGGTGGCGTTCGCCTCCGACCCGCGGACCCAGGGCGGCGCGATGGGCGAGGCTGGCTGCGCGGCGATCGTGGCCGCCTACGACGAGGCCGTGACCCGCGGATTTCCGGTGATCGGGCTGTGGCACTCCGGCGGCGCGCGGCTGGCCGAGGGCGTGGCCAGCCTGCACGCGGTCGGGCTGGTGTTCGCGGCCATGACCCGGGCCTCCGGGGCGGTGCCGCAGATCTCCGTGGTGCTCGGCCCGGCCGCGGGCGGCGCGGCCTACGGGCCGGCCCTGACCGACATCACGATCTTGTCCGGGCACGGCCGGATCTTCGTCACCGGCCCGGACGTGGTCCGCAGCGTGACCGGCGAGGACGTGGACATGGCCCGCCTGGGCGGGCCCGAGCCGCACTCCCGCCGGTCCGGGGTGACCGCGATCGTGACCGAGACTGACGCCGACGCCATCGCGCAGGCTCGCCTGCTGGCCAGCCTGCTCGGCGACCACGGCAAGGTCTCGGCCGAGGTCACGGGGGCGGACTTCGCTGGCCTGATGCCGGAATCCGCGCGCCGCGCCTACGACGTGCACCCGATCATCAATCAGCTGCTGGACGAGCCCGGGGTCGAGCTGTTCCCCAAATGGGCGCCGAACATGGTCACCACGCTCGGGCGGCTGGGTGGCTGCCTCGACTCGATCTCGGCCGAGAAGGCGTCCCGGTTCGTGCGGATGTGTGACGCGTTCGGGATCCCGCTCGTGGTGCTGGTGGACACCCCCGGCTACCTGCCCGGCGTCGGGCAGGAGTGGGACGGCGTGGTCCGCCGCGGCGCCAAGCTGCTGCACGCGTTCGGCGAGTGCGTGGTGCCGCGGGTCACGCTGGTCACCCGCAAGTCCTACGGCGGCGCCTACATCGCGATGAACTCCCGGTCCCTGGGCGCGACCAAGGTCTACGCCTACCCGGACGCGCAGGTGGCGGTGATGGGCGCGGTGGCCGCGGTCCGGATCCTGCACCGGCGCACGCTGGCCGCGACCGAGCCGGGCCAGCTGGCCGAGGCCGAGGCCGAACTGGCCGCCGAGCACGAGCGGACCGTCGGTGGCCTGCAGCGAGCCATCGACCTCGGGGTGGTGGACGAGGTCATCGACCCGGCGCAGACCCGGCAGATGATCGCCCGCGCCATCGCTGAGGCCCCGCGGGCCCGGGGAGGTCACCGCAACATCCCGCTGTAGGGGTTTGGGTGCTCTGCCGGTGCTGTTGTACGGGGGGGTGGGGGGGGCGGGGGCGTTCGGGGGGATGCCGCTGGCGGAC
>CAXUJF010000011.1:28292-32235 GCA_964250865.1 uncultured Streptosporangiaceae bacterium | reverse complement strand
GGCGGCCGGCCGGGCTCGACCGCTACCCGCGGCTGGACCTGGAGGCCCACCGGGATCTGTTCGGCCGGCTGCCGAGGCTGTCGGACGCCGACATCGTGGCCATGGGCCAGCAGGTCGACCTGCGCGGCCACGGCGGTGCGGCGTTCCCGTTCGCCCGCAAGCTGAAGGCGGTCATCGACGCCGCGCACAAGAAGGACCAGCCGACGGTCGTGGTGGTCAACGCCACCGAAGGTGAGCCCGGCAGCTTCAAGGACAAGATGCTGCTGATGCGGTCGCCGTACCTGATCCTCAGCGGGGCCGCGCTCGCGGCTGAAGCCATCGGGGCGGAAGAAATCGTGATCGGGGTGGCCAGCAACGAACTGGCCAACCGGTCGCTGGAAGCGGCCGTGGCGGCCGAGCCCGGTCTGCGGGACCTGGTGCGGATCGTCGAGGTGCCGGACCGGTTCATCTCGGGGGAGAGCGGGGCCCTGATCCGCGGCATCAACGGCAAGACACCGATCCCGCCGGGCCGCAAGGTGCTGGCCGCCGAGAGCGGCGTGGGCGGGCTGCCCACCCTGCTGTCCAACGCCGAAACCTACGCCCAGCTGGCCGTGCTGGCCCTGCTGGGTCCGGAGCGCTACGCCTCGGTCGGCATGCCCGAGGAGCCCGGCACCGTCCTGCTCAGCGTGAGCGGGTCGGCCGCGCGCCCGGCGGTGGTGGAGGTTCCCACCGGCGTACCGCTCGGCTCGGTGCTGGACATCTGCCAGGCTCCCGCGGGCGACGGCGTGCTGGTCGGCGGGTACCACGGCATGTGGCTGACCGCGGAGCACGCCTACGTGGTGCCGGTGTCCCGGGCCGGCCTGGAGGCGGTCGGCGGCACGCTCGGGGCCGGCATCGTGCTGCCGCTGGGCGACGGGACCTGCCCGCTGGGCGAGGTGTCCCGGATCGCGAGCTACCTGGCCGGTGAGTCGGCCGGGCAGTGCGGGCCGTGCAAGCTCGGCCTGCCCCGGATCGCGCGGGCGCTGGCCTCGATCGTGGACGGCTCGGGCGGCATCGAGGCCCTGGATGTGGCCCGGCGTTCGGCCGCGGCCGTAGCCGGGCGCGGCGCCTGCGCGCACCCGGACGGCACCACCCGGTTCGTGCTGTCCGCGCTGGACGTCTTCACCGAGGACCTGGCCGCGCACGTGTTCCACTCCTCCTGCGGCCGCCCGGTCCGCGGCGTGCTGCCGCTGCCCACCGGCCCGGAGGTGCAGGCCCAGCAGCGGCTGGTCGTGGACTGGACCCGGTGCGAAGGCCACGGCCTGTGCGCCCACCTGGTGCCGGAGATCGTGCACCTGGACAGCAACGGTTTCCCGGTCATGCTCGACATCCCGGTGCCGGACTGGCTGGCCAAGGATGCCCAGCAGGCGGTGGACATGTGCCCGGCGCTGGCGCTGCGGCTGGCCAACGTGCCGCCCAAGCTGAGCCGGGCGTCGATGCCGGTGCCGCTGCCGATGCCGGTCGGGCGCACCGCGCTGATCGGCGGCGGCCCGCCCATCCCCGGTGGCCGGGGTGGCCCGCGTCAGATCACCTCGTAGGCCGGGTGGACACTGACGGTGTGGAACAGATCTTCACCACCGGGCAGGCGCGCGACCTGATGCCGGCCGTGCTCGCGCGGGCCAGTCAGCTGGTGGCCGTGCGGGCCGACCTGGCCGAGTTGCAGGCTGACCTGCGCCGGGGTCTGCCGTCACCGCTGGGCGGCCTGCCCGAGGCCAAGGGCCTGGAGGCCAGCCTGGGCGAGCTGGTGGCCTGGTTCCCCGACCAGGGCATCCAGATCAAGAGCTTCGCCCCGCTGCTGCTGGACTTCCCGGCCGTATTCGGGGAGGAGCCGGTGCTGCTCTGCTGGCTGGAAGGTGAGACCGGGCTCGGCTGGTACCACCGGCTGGACTGTGGCTTCCCGGGCCGGCGGCTCATCCCGGCCGGCGCCTGACCCAGTTAGCCACGAGCCCCGCCTTCCCGCGGCGGGAAGGGGGCTCGTCCGCTCCCGGGACGGCCGTTACGGCAGCTTCCAGGACTGGTTGGCCGCCCCGGTGCAGGACCAGATCTGGGCCTGGGTCCCGGAAGTGGCGGACCAGCCGGTGTCGTCCAGGCACTTGCCCGATGCCGGGTTCAGCAGCGCGCCGTTGGACTGCGGCTGCCAGACCTGGGCTCCGGTGCCGTTGCAGTCGTACAGGTCGACGGTGGTGCCGTTGGCGGTACCGGCGGCGTTGACGTCCAGGCACAGGCCGCCGTACCCGGTGATGGCGCCGGCCGTCGAGGTGGACCGGCCGCCGCTGCCGCCGCCCGGGCCGCCACCCGAGCTGCCGCCGCCGGTGATCGCGTTGAAAATCTTGGAGTAGGGGTAGCCGGCCGGCTTGTCGTAGCCGTCGACCTCCCAGAACGACAGCTCACCCACGCCGTTGGTGGCGGCGAAGCCCTCCAGGGTGGAGGCGTTGGCGGTGGAGAAGACCTCGTTGTCGTCGTTCTGGCCCGCGATCGGGGTCAGCCCCATCATCGCGTAGGCCTGGGCCGTGGAGATGCCGTAGAGGCTGGCCAGCTGGCCGGAGGTGGCCTAGGCCGCGGATAGCGCGTCGTTCAGCGCGTTGTGCCCGTTGCCGAAGTCCATGGTCATGATGTTGACCAGGTTCACCTTGACCCCTGGGCCTTGGCGTCCTTGAGCACGCCCAGCTCGGCCGACGGCAGGCCGTCCGGCGCCACGGCCAGGGTGTAGTCGACCTGGACCGACGGGTCCTGAGCCTGCAGGGCGGCCAGGGCCTGATCGCGCCGGGTGTTGGCCCGGGCTCAGCTGGCGCAGTTCAGGCGCCGGCCAGCTCCACGTCGATGGACAGTTCTGTCCCCGGGCCGGCCTCGAGCAGCAGGGTGTCCACGTGGCCCGCGGCGGCGATGTCGCCGTGGGCGGCGCGCAGCACATCCACCTCGGCCGCCGGGCCGTGCACCCGGACCGTGCGGACCGGGGCGCGCATGGACTGGCGGGCCTCGGACTTGGCCTTGCGGATGGCGCTGATCACGGCGGCCGCGGCGGCGATGACCCCGGTACCCGCCGCGCCGCCCGCTGCGGACTGGTCACCGGCACTGGGGGCGGGCCACGGGCTGGTGTGCACGGAGTCGTCGTGCCACCAGGACCAGGCTTCCTCGGTAGCGAACGGCAGGAACGGGGCGAACAGCCGCAGCAGCACCGACAGCGCCTGGCGCAGCGCCAGCCGGGCCGACTGGGCGGCGGGATCGGACCGCCCGTCCGGGTCCTCGTCGGCGTAGGCGCGCTGCTTGACCAGCTCCAGGTAGTCGTCGCAGAACGACCAGAAGAACCGCTCGGTGACCTCGAGTGCGCTGGTGTACTCGAAGTCGCGCAGGGCGGCGCTGGCCCGGGCCACCACCTCGTCCAGGGACGCCAGCATGGCCCGGTCCAGGGCCTCGGTGACCTCCGCCCGGGAACGGGGCTGGGGGAACCCGAGCACGAACCGGCGGGCGTTGAGCTGCTCGGCCGCCAGCCGCCGGCCGACCTTCATCTGGCCCTGGTCGAAGGCGGTGTCGGTGCCGGGCCGCCCGCTGGCGGCCCAGTACCGCACCGCGTCCGAGCCGAACTCCTCCAGCAGGCCGATCGGGGTGACCACGTTCCCCTTGGACTTGCTCATCTTCTTACGGTCCGGGTCCAGGATCCAGCCGGACAGGGCCACGTGCCGCCACGGCAGCGTCCCCGACGACAGCTCGGACCGGAGCACGGTGGAGAACAGCCAGGTCCGGATGATGTCGTGGGCCTGCGGGCGCAGGTCCATCGGGTAGGTCAGCGCGTAGCGTTCCTCATCTTCGGCCCAGCCGCACACGATCTGCGGGGTCAGCGACGAGGTGGCCCAGGTGTCCATGACGTCGGGGTCGGCGGTGAAACCGCCCGGCCGGCCGCGCTGGTCCTCGGTGTAACCGGGCGGCG
>CAXUJF010000011.1:20683-28282 GCA_964250865.1 uncultured Streptosporangiaceae bacterium | reverse complement strand
GCACGCCGAAGAACCGCTGCCGGCTGATCAGCCAGTCCCCGTTCAGGCCGCGCACCCAGTCGTCGTAACGGGCCTTCATGTAGGCGGGGTGCCACTGCAGCTCGGCTCCCCGGCGCAGCAGGTCGTCGGCGTGGGCGACCGAGTTGATGAACCACTGCCGGCTGGACACGATCTCCAGCGGCTTGTCGCCCTTCTCGTAGAACTTCACCGGCCGGGACACCGGCCGCGGGTCGCCCTCCAGATCGCCGGACTCGCGCAGCAGACTCACCATCCGCTCCCGGGCGGTGAACACGGTCGCCCCGGCCAGCTCCTGGTAGGCGGCGCGGCCGTCCGGGTCGTCCAGCCCGGCCGACGGGTCGGCCAGGATCCGCCCGTCCCGCCCGACGACCGTGCGGGTGGGCAGCTTGAGCTCACGCCACCACTGGACGTCGGTCAGGTCGCCGAACGTGCAGCACATGGCGATGCCCGCGCCGCGGTCACGCTCGGCCGCGGGGTGGGCCAGGATCGGCACCCGGACCCCGAACACCGGTGAGGTCGCGCTCTGGCCGAACAGCGGCTGGTACCGCTCGTCGTCGGGGTGCGCGATCAGGGCCACGCAGGCCGGCAGCAGCTCGGGCCGGGTCGTCTCGATGTCGACTGTGCCCCCCATTGGGCCGCCCTCCGGCAGGTGGAACCGGATCCGGTGCCAGGCTCCGGCGTGCTCCCGGTCCTCCAGCTCGGCCTGGGCCACGGCCGTGCGGAACCCGACGTCCCACAGGGTGGGCGCCTCGGCCTGGTACGCCTCGCCGGTCTCCAGCAGCTGCAGGAACCCCAGCTGGGACAGCCGCTGGGCGTGCGGGCCGATCGTGGTGTAGGTCATCGACCAGTCGACCGACAGGCCGAGCCGCCGCCACAGCTGCTCGAACGCCAGCTCGTCCTCGGCGGTCAGCGTCTCGCACAGCTCGACGAAGTTACGGCGTGAGACGTCCACCGGCCGCTGGCCCTTGGCCGCGGCGGCGGGCGCGGCGTAGCCCGGGTCGTACGGCAGCGACGGGTCACAGCGGACGCCGTAGTAGTTCTGCACCCGGCGCTCGGTCGGCAGCCCGTTGTCGTCCCAGCCCATCGGGTAGAACACGTGCTTGCCGGACATCCGCTGGAAGCGGGCCACGATGTCGGTGTGGGTGTAGGAGAACACGTGCCCCACGTGCAGCGACCCGCTGACCGTCGGCGGGGGCGTGTCGATGGAGAACACCTCGGCCCGGTCGGCCGACTTCGGGAACCGGTACAGCCCCGCCTCGTCCCATACCTGCGCCCACTTCACGTCGGTGCCGTCCAAGGATGGCCGTTCCGGCATGCTGGGCGTGGTTTCTGGCACCGGTCTCGACTCCTCAGGGGGCGCAGTATTGGGGCGCAACGAGCTTCCAGATTAGCGTCCCGTCCCAGGTCCCAAGAGGATTAATCACGGCCAGCGACGGAGTGTGACCCACCCCCGATTGCGCGTCCGGCCGGCAAGTGTTCTCCTGGTAAGGGCCAGCTAGCTGCCACCTCGGAAACGGGGCACCTGAATGCCGATGTCAGAGTACGAGCAACGCCGCTGGAGTGAGCTGGAAGCACAGCTTGCCCAGGAGCGCCGGCTCGCCGCACTGGCGCGCCGCCTGGGATCGGTGCGCACCGAGCCTCGCCCCCCGGAACCAGCCCGGACGCGCGCCAGGATCCCGCCGCGGACCTACGCCCTGTGGGGATTTGGCGGCACCATCGGCCTGGTCCTGGTCCTGTTCGGCGCCGTGACCCACAACGCGATGCTCAACACGGCCGGGGTCGTCGTCCTCACCGGCTCGCTGGTGCTGGTCGGCGTGGCCCTGATCGCGGTCGGCCTCACCCGCTCCCGCCGCGAGCACCTGGACGACCGCGAATGGCAGTCCCCGCCCCCGCGCCTGTGAGATCCGCCGGACCGGTATGAGTACCCAGCTGCGCAGGCTGCTGGCCAGCAACTTCGGCCAGCTGCGGTACAAGCCGACCGCGAAACGGATCCGGGCCGAGCTCGGGGGCCGGACCGTGGTCGACACCACCGGGGCCGCGCTGGTCTGGGAGCCGCGCCGGGTGGTGCCGTCCTACGCCGTGCCCCGCTCCGACGTGCAGGGCGACCTGGTGCCGGCCGCGGCCGACCCGGCCGGCGACCACGACGGCTCGGCCCGGCTGGCGGGCCGGCCGGTGCTCGACCCGCGGATCCCGTTCGCCGTTCACACCACCGAAGGCCTGGTCGTCGACCTGGACGCGGCCGGCCAGCACCACCCCGCGGCCGGCTTCCTGCCCGGTGATCCCGACCTGGCGGGCCTGGTCGTGCTCGACTTCAAAGCGTTCGACGCCTGGTACGAGGAGGACGAGCACAACGTCTCCCATCCCCGGGACCCGTTCCACCGCATCGACGCGCTGCCCAGCTCGCGCCGGGTGCGCCTGGAGCTGGACGGTCAGGTGCTGGCCGAAAGCTCCCGGCCGGTCCTGCTGTTCGAGACCCTGCTGCCGACCCGCTACTACCTGCCCCGCGCCGACGTCGCGGCCGAGCTGGCCGCCAGCCCGACCCGGACCTGGTGCGCCTACAAGGGCCAGGCGTCGTACTTCTCGGTCACGGTGGCCGGACGCCCGGTGCCCGACCTGGCCTGGACCTACGAAGACCCGCGGCACGACGCCACCGGAGTCCGCGACCTGATCGCGTTCTTCGACGAGCGCATCGACGTCGTGGTGGACGGCAGGCCGCAGCCCCGCCCGGTCACCCCCTGGTCCGACGGCTGAGACGGGGCGCCGTGGTACATCGTTAAAAATAATTATCAACTGGTTCCCTCCCCGAGGGCGGGAACCGTCCTGCGGGCTTGTGGGCTGGGAAGAGCGCGTGTCAGCCTGAGCGGGTGACCCCGACGATCCGGTACTGCGCGACACCGGCGGGCCGAATCGCCTACTCGACGCTGGGCAGTGGCCCGCCGCTGCTGTGCGATGCGGGCTGGGTGACCCATCTGCGCCGGCAGCTGGACCTGTTCTCCTTCGGCCGCTTCATCGGCGGCCTGGCCGAGCGGTTCACCGTCATCCGCTACGACAAGTCCGGCTGCGGCCTGTCGGACCGGGACGGGGCTGACCTGTCGTTCGACACCCAGGTGGCGGTGGCGCTGGCCGTGGCCGATGCCGCGGGCGCCCGCCGCTTCCGGCTGTTCGGGGCCTCCCAAGGTGGCCAGCTCGCCGCGACGATAGCGGCGCGGTTCCCCCAGCGGGTCGAGGCGCTGGCGCTCTACGGGACCTGCGCCAGCGGCGCCGACCTGGCGCCGGGCGAAGTCAGGGACTCGATCGTGGCCCTGGTCCGGGCCCACTGGGGCCTGGGATCGAAGATGCTGACCGGCATCTTCCTCCCCGAACCCAGCCCCGAGGAGGTCGAGGCGTTCACCCGCTCTCAGCTGGCCTGCGCCTCGGCCGCCGTCGCGGCCCGGATGCTCGAGGTCTACTACGAGACCGACATCAGGTCGCTGCTGCCCGCGATCACGGCCCCCACGGCCGTCCTGCATCGCGAATCCGACCCGGCCACGCGGTTCGCGCTGGGCCGTGAGATCGCCGCGCTGGTTCCCGGGGCCGCGCTGATCCCGCTGCCGGGGGCCAGCCACCTCTTCTACCACGGTCGCTGGCCGGAAGCCCTGGCCGCGACGCTCGAATTCCTGGGCGGGGCCGATGACCCGGAGCCTCGGCTCACCGAGCGGGAACTGGCGGTGGCCACGCTGGTCGCCGACGGCCTGACCAACCAGGCCATCGCCACCCGCCTGGCCATTGCGCCCCGGACCGCGGAAGCGCACGTGGAGAACATCCGGCGCAAGCTCGAGGTCCGCTCCCGGGCCCAGATCGCGGCCTGGGTGACCGAGCGCCGCCTTCGCCCCGGAGCGCCTAGGTAGTTCGCCCGATACCGGAGCCGGTGCCTGGCCGTGCGGGCCAGAAACATCGGCGCGAGGCCGGTAGTTCACCCGATGGCGGCGGCGGGGCGGCGATCCTAGCGTCGAGGTATGGAAAACCCAATGACACCACCAGCGGTGCGGGTGGGCGTGTTCCCGCCCGTCGACCTGTTCGACCAGGATCCGGCGTCCGCCCGGGCCTATCTCAACCAGGTCAGCGACGCCGGCCTCGACCATGTCTGCTGCGCGGATCACGTGAGCTTCTTCTCCGGTGCCGGATTCGACGGGCTCGTCCAGGCCGCGGCGCTGACCCAGCTGCACCCCACGCTGGAGATCTACTGCGGCCTGTACCTGCTGCCACTGCGCCACCCGGTGCTGGTCGCCCGCCAGCTGGCCGACATCGAGCGGCTCGCCCCCGGGCGCCTGGTCCTCGGCGTCGGCGTCGGCGGCGAGGACCGCCACGAAGTCTCGATCTGCGGGGTGGACCCGGCCACCCGGGGGCGGCGGATGGATGAGTCCCTGACCATCGTGCGCCAGCTCCTCACGGGCACGCCGGTCAGCTTCCACGGCCAGTTCTTCGACCTCGACGACGCGGTCATCGCGCCCCCGGCCGCGACGATCCCCATCACCGTCGGCGGGCGGTCCGACGCGGCGATCAGGCGGGCCGGCCGGCTGGGCGATGGCTGGCTGGGTATCTGGAACTCGCCCCGGCGGTTCGCCGCCGCCGTCGAGCTGGCCGCGCACGAGGCCGACCGTGCGGGCCGGAGCAACCCGCCCAGGCGCCACGCCATGCAGGTCTGGTGCGGGTTCGCCGACGCCAGGCCGGCCGCGCGCGACTGCCTGGCGTCGGCCATGCAGGGCTTCTACCAGCTGCCGTTCGAGCGCTTCGAGCGTTACTGCCCCTACGGCACCCCGGACGACATAGCCGAATACCTCGCGCCCTACGTCCAGGCCGGCTGCACCGAGTTCAACCTCATCCCGCAGTCACCCGACCGCGACCTGGCCGTAGCTGGCCCGGCCGCCGTCCGGAAGCTCCTAGGTACTCTCTAGTTCGCCTCTCCCGGGCCACCCCGGGCGCTGGGCTTGTGGGCCCAGAAGAGGGCGTGGCCGCTGGCGCCCTCGGGCACGAACTCTTCCTGTTCCACGGTCAGCCCGGCCTGGATGATCCACGACCGGTAGGTGCCGGCGCCGGCCTGGCTCCACCACACGGGCGCGCCGCCGCCGAGCCAGTCTTCCTGCACGCCGGTCCAGGCCCAGTAGCCGGTGGTGGCCACGAACAGGCCGCCAGGCCGCAGCCAGGAGGCGATCCGCTCCAGCAGCGGGGGCTGATCCTTCAGCGGCAGGTGGATCAGGGCGTAGAACGACACCACGGCGTCGAACGAGGCCGCATCGAAGTGCACCGTGCTCGCGTCGGCCCGGATGAACGTCGCGCCGGGCACGAGGTCCCGGGCCCGGCGGACCTGCACGTCGCTGAAGTCGACGCCGGTGACGTGGTAACCCGCCGCGGCCAGCTCCCGGGCCACCGGCAGGCCACTGCCACAGCCAGGTCCAGCACCGTTCCCCCCGGCGGCAGCCGGTCGCGCAGCTGGTCCAGCCAGGGCCGGTACTTGGTGCCGCCGCCGGACGCCTGGTCGTAGCGGACCGAGACCGCGTCATAGCCGCGCCGCACAATGTCCTTGAATGTCTCACCGGCCACGCTGCTGGACGGTAACCCGGCCGCCCAGTCGACAGCAACGGCATTTAGGAGAGCCGTGCTGCGGTGGCGGGCCGCCGGGCGGGCATCAGATCGCGGTGGGCTGACGCCACTGCTCGACGAAACGCCGCAGCTGCTGGCGCCCGTGCAGCCCGCACTTGGCGTAGATATTGCCCAGGTGGTACTCCACGGCCTTGCGGCTGATGAACAGCTCCGCGGCGACCTCGGGGTTGGACAGGCCCTGGCCGACCAGGTGGGCCACCTCGGTCGCCCGGCTGATCAGCGCGAGCACAGTCTGCTCCTTGCACCCGCCCCGTTCTCGCCGCAAAGCCGAAAACCTGGACAAACGAGAGAGTAACGGCCGGGTGAGCAGCGGGCCAGCGCTAGCCGCCCAAGCCCTTGGCCATCAGCGTCTCGCCGATCATGAAGTCGGCCGCGGCAATCAGCTCGGTGAACACCGGTGTGGCGGCGGCGTGCACGTCGCTCGACCGGTGGACGGCGAAGGCGGCGTCGTCGGCGTAGACCTCGGTGGTACAGAACACGTGCGCATCGTCGGTGGATCGGTGGACGGCATAGACGAGGGTGCCCGGCTCCCGCTCGGCTTGTTCGAGCAGGGGCGCGAACGCGGCCAGGTACTCGTCGGCCTTACCTTCCCTGACCGTGACGCGGGCGATGACGGCGATGTGAGTCACGGATCCTCCTGTTTCCGAGAGTGAGTGCGGTGCCACCCGCCACTGCCGGAGGGTACGTCTGGGCGGTCCGGGTCGGCGGCTCGACCTCCAGGAAGGTGCCGCGAAACGAGCACTCGGTTCCGTCGTCGGTGACCATGACGAAGTGGTAACCCCCGCCGACCCGCAGGTCGATCGAGCAGACCGTCACCTCCTCCCCGAAGGGGGCGAACGTCTGCCGCACGTGCTCGGGCTTCGTGGTTATGTCGAAGACGAGTCCGATCGGAGCGTCGAACTCCCGGGTGATGACCACGTCGAGATCGTTCGGGAACTCGATGACGGCCGACCCGGGCCGATTGCTGTCACAACCGCTCTCCTTGTCGCGCCGCACAGTGACGTACAGCAGGCAGACGGCAGGGGTTGCGGTTTCTCATCGCCCACGTGAGAACATGTCGAAAGTCGAGGCCAGCTAACTTCATGGCGCCGCTGCCAAGAGGGAGAGTTCCTGATGCCCAAGGGCTACGTGATCTTCACCGAGGACATCCACGACCAGGATCAGATCGACGCCTACGCGCAAAAGGCCATTCCGACGATCTTGCAGGCGGGCGGCCAGATCGTCGTGGTCGACGATGCCCCCGAGCAGATCGAGGGGGACTGGCACGGTACGCGGACCGTGGTTCTCGAGTTCGAATCCGTGGAAGCTGCGCGCAACTGGTACCACTCGGCCGAGTATCAAGAACACGCACCCCTGCGCCACGCGGCCGCGGACAATAAAGCCGCGATCGTCGCGGGTTTCGAGCTGCCGGCCAGCTGACCTGAGGCCGGGCTCAGGGCGTCGACGATTCCCGCGAGAACGTTGACGATTCTCGCGGGACCAGCGCCCTGACCTCCTCCGGGTCCGGCCCACCGGGTGCGATGACGACGACGGCGTCGTCGAAGCCGGCGCGGGCGTAGCGGCGCAGCACCTCGCCGGTGGGTTCGAGGTCGTCCCGGCTGTCCAGCGGGATGGCGCACACGATCGCCCGCTGGCCGCCGGCGGCCCGGTAGTGCTCGTGGGCGGCGATGATCTGATCCGGCGTGCGGCGGTATCCGGAGGCCAGCCAGCCGTCGAAGTCCCGCGCGGCCCGCTCGACGTTGGCGCCCCACGAGCCGAGCAAGAGGGCCGGCCTGCCACCGGCCGGGGCAGCGGGGGTGAGGACGGCGTGTTCGTCCCGCCCGTGCGTGAGCAGGACCCGGAGCCGGTCGGTGTTGCGGTGGAAGGTCGCGAAGCGGGTGGCGTAGTCCCGGTCCAGCGTGGCGAAGTCGGTCTCCGTCGATCCGGGGCTGACCCCGAGGG
>CAXUJF010000011.1:0-20673 GCA_964250865.1 uncultured Streptosporangiaceae bacterium | reverse complement strand
GTCCGGGGGGGGGTCCGCCGGGGCCCGGGGGGCGTTGGGGGGCCCCCCGCGCGCGGGGGCCCCCCCCGGGGGCCCCCCGGCCGCCGCACACCGACATCAGGGAGAGCACTCGAAAAGCGAGGTCGGCGGGGTGATAGAGCGGGACCTGCACGGTGGCCGTGCCCAGCTCGACGTCCTGCGTGGCCGCGGCCGCCGTGGCCAGCGTCACGAACGGGTCCGGGATCAGTGACCCGCGACCGATGATGAGAGGTGTCCACAGGCTCTCGAAGCCCGCCGTCACCAGGCGGTCAGCCCAGCGGGCGACCGCATACGGGGGCGCATCGGACAGGTGGGCGAGCGTCGCACCCAGGCGCACGTGTTCTCCTCGTCCCGTATCAGGCCGGCGAGGTGAACCGGTCCGACCCGAACCGCTCGTACCAGCGCAGGGCGTCGGGGTCGTCGACGGACGCGACGTTGGCCGCCTTCTCCAGCGGGGTCCCGCGCAGCAGCTTCTTGATCGGGACTTCGAGCTTCTTGCCGCTCAGGGTGTGCGGCACCGCGGGCGCCTCGACGATCTCGTCCGGCACGTGCCGGGCGGTCAGCCGGGTGCGCAAGATGCTGACGATCTCCCGTTTCAGCTCATCATCCAGCGCGTGCCCGGGGGCCGGGACGACGAACAGGCCCAGCCAGTAACCGTCGTCGGGCAGGTCCACGCCGATCACCAGCGTCTCGGAGATCTCCGGGAGGGTCTCGAGCACGTCGTAGAAGTCGCTGCTGCCCAGGCGCACACCCTGGCGGTTGAGCGTCGAGTCGCTGCGGCCGTGCATGGAGACGCTGCCATCGGAGTGCATCGTCACCCAGTCCCCGTGGCGCCACACGCCGGGCCAGGTGTCGAAGTAGGACTCGGTGTAGCGCACTGAGTCCGGGTCGTTCCACAGAGATACCGGCATCGAGGGCATGGGCTGGGTGATGACAAGGTCCCCGACAATGTCGACCACCGGGACGCCGTTCTCGTCCCAGGCCGCGCAGTCCACGCCCGCCAGCCGGCCGCCGATGCGTCCCGCCCGGACCGGGGCGTACTCGTTGGAGCCGACGAACGAGCCGCTGATGTCCGTCCCGCCGCTGGTCGAGTCGATCCGCAGGTCCGCGCGCACATGCTCCATGACCCAGCGGTAGCCGTCGGCCGGCAGGGCTGACCCGCTGACCATGAGGTGCCGCAGCCGGGTCAGGTCATGCTCCTGCCGGGGCGAGACGCCGGCGTTGGCCGAGGCGGTCACGACGGCGGCGCCCATCAGCATGACGTCCGCCTGGGTGCGGGCCGCGACTTCCCAGACCGCGCCGGCCGGGTAGCTCGGGTTTCCTTCGTACAGCACGATGCTCGCCCCCTGGGTGAGCGCGCCCAGCTGCATGTTCCACAACGCCCAGCCGGTGGACGAATAGGTGAACATGCGTTCCCCGGCCCGCAGTCCGCAGTACAGCCCGGACCACTTCGTGCCCTCCAGGGTGATCCCGCCCTGACTGTGGACCAGGCCTTTGGGCAGCCCGGTGGTGCCCGAGCTGAACAGCACCCACAGTGGGTGGGAGAACTCGACCTGTTCGAAGACCAGCGGCTCGCTGCGGGCCAGCCCAGTGTGGGCTAGCACCGTGTTCCACGCCGTCGAGCCCTCGGGAGGGGGACGATCGTTGAAGGCGTAGGGGACGTGGACGAACCGCTGCAGCGTCGGGAGCTGGTCGCGCAACTGGGCCACGACGTCGCTGCGGTCGATCACCTTGCCGTTCCAGTGGTACCCGTCCGCGGCGATCAGCACGCTCGGCTCAAGCTGGGCCAGCCGCCCGATGGTGCCGTCCGCGCCGAAGTCTGGGGAGCAGCACGCCCACACCGCCCCGACGGCCGCAGCGGCCAGGCAGCCGATCACCGCGTGTTCGGTGTTCGGCAGGTAGGCCGCGACCCGGTCACCTGGGCGCACGCCGGCCGAGCGCAGCCAGGCCGCGGCCGCCGCCACCGATCGGCGCAGGGCCCCACGGGTGATCTCGCGCGCAGGGCAGCCGCCCTCCTGGACGCACACCAGCGCGGTGGCGTCGTCGGCCCCGTGGCGCAGGGCGTGCTGGGCCCAGTTCAGCCGGGCGCCGCTGAACCAGCGAGCGTGTGGCATCGGATCGGCGGTGCGCACCTGCGTCCACGGCGTCGAGAATTCGACCTCGTAGTAGTCGACGATGGAGCTCCAGAACCCGTCCAGGTCGTCCACCGACCAGGCCCACAGGGCGTCGTGGTTGGGGAACGGGCGCCCAACGCGGCCTTCCAGCCAGTGCAGGTACTCGCGCAGCGCTGACTTGCCGATGCGATCCGCGGTCGGGCTCCAGAGCACGTCGGGTGCCATGGGTCGACTGTAAAGGGGCCTGGTGGCGATGGGTACCTGGCGGGCATCAGTTGATCGAGCGTTGAGATGGGTGCGGCATAGTGATGGGCTAAACGGAGAACGCCGCCCGGCGATATCCAGGGGCGTCTCGAGGAGGCCGACCGATGAAGCTCGCTCTTTACCTTCCGAATTTCCGCGACGAGGTGACCGTCAAGGAACTCGAGGACCTCACTGCGCTGGCGGAGGACCTCGATTTCGACTCCGTCTGGACCCTGGACCGCATCTGCGTTCCGGAGGCGTCTGACCGCGTGGAGCTGCAGTATCCCTTCGGCATGATGACCGACCTGCCCAAGGCCCTGCCGGTCATCTCGCGGGGCAAGTGGTTCCAGGGCATGACGTTGGTCCCGTGGCTGGCCGCGAAGACCACCAAGGTCCGGATCGGGATGAGCATCATCGACACCCCGTACCGGGCTCCGGGCGTGCTCGCGGCTGAGCTGGCCACGCAGGACCACCTGGCCAACGGACGGCTCAACGTCGGCGTCGGCTCCGGCTGGATGCCGGAGGAGTTCGCCGCGGCCAGCGCCACGGACCTGTTCCCGCGCCGGCACGCTCACGTGCGCGAGACGATCGAGATCATGCAGGGCATCTGGTCCAACGACCTGTTCGAGTATCACGGTGAGTTCGCGGACTTCCCGCTGGCCGGCTTTGGCCACAAGCCGCTCCAGCAGGGCGGCCCGCCGATCTACTTCTCCGGCTTGAAGGACCCGAAGCGGTCGGCCAAGCGCATCGCCAAGTACGGCCTGCAGGGCTGGATCGGCATCCAGGACTCCCCGGAGGACATCAAGCGCTGGAAGGGCGAGATGGAGCGCGAGCTCAACGAGCTCGGCCGGACGTTCCCCGACAACTTGGACATGTGCAGCATGATCTGGTTCGTCATCACCGACGAGCCCATGGACCAGACCCCGGCGGGCAAGGGCACCAACCTGCTGGCCGGCAGCGCCCAGCAGATCGAGGACATCCTCAAGCGGTACAAGGAGGCCGGCCTGACGATGCCGCTCCTGTGGCCGCCCTTCCGCGACGTCCCGACCTCGAAGACCCTTGATGACCTGAAGCGCCTGACCGAGGAGATCATGCCCAAGGTCAACGCGGCCTGACCGGGGCTAAAAGCGAACCGCAGGTCACCGACTGGAAGGTAACCTGCGGATTGGTTGGTCGGGGTGGGGAGATTTGAACTCCCGGCCTCTTCGTCCCGAACGAAGCGCGCTGCCAAGCTGCGCCACACCCCGCAGACCGGACGCCTGGCGTCCGACCGCTCGCAAAGTCTAGCGGATGACGGGAGCCGGTGCGCCCGCCTGGCGACAAGGGCCAGGCAAGGGGCCGGACAAGAGCTAGCTGAGCGGGCGGAAGCCGGACAGGGCGCGGACCACGGTGTGGTTGCGGTCGGCGATCGTGCCCAGCATGTAGTGCGGGTACAGACTGCAGTACCCGCCTCGGGTCTGCTGGCTCCAGGCCGGAGCTCGACCATGATCGATGTACCTCTACTGCCCCTCTGAGGTGGGCTGTTACCAAATCCGATGATGTGAAGTCGGCCGATGCAACGAGGGCGCCCCTGAATCGCCTGCTGGCCGCCGCGCCGGGTCGGCTTGGCAGAGCCGCGCGTCCGGCGCGAAGCGCGGCGGGCCCGGCGCGCCTTGCGGTGGCGCGGCAGCCTGGCGGGCTGTGCCGGTGGACCGGGCTGGTGTGCGGCACGATGGGCTGTAATGGCTGAGCACAGGACTGTGGCACTTGAGGCCCTCCGCCGATACGACATCTTGCCGCGAAGGGTCCGGCTGGCGGCGGAGTCGTTCAATAGCATTTTCCGGGTCACCACGGCCTCGGCGGTTTACGCGCTTCGGGTAGGGGCGGTGCGGCAGATTCATCCGGAGGGCACGGCTGCTGTGGAGGCGGCCTGGCACCGCCGGCTGCGCCAGCACGGCGTGTTCGTTCCCGATGTGCTGGCTAACGCCGATGGCCAGCCCGCGACGCTGGTGACCGATGCCGGGCACAGCATGGGACCCGGGTGTGCATCGTGTTCGAATGGGTGACCGGACGTTCCCTGCGAACCGGCATGACCGGGCGGCGGGCCGCGGCACTGGGCAGATTGTCAGCCCGGCTGCAGCAAGACGGCGCGGCGTGGTCGCCGCCCGGTGCCGTAGATGTGCTGCGGGCCGACCGTGTCTTGTACTGGCGGGTGCCGGATCAGCTGGCGGCGGCTGGGTCGCGGTTCGGGTTCGGGACCTTGTTCACCGACGCCCAGGCCCGCGCCCAGGCGGTGGTGGATTCGCTGTGGTGCAGCCCGCCACACCCGCCGCACCTGGTGCACGGGGACCTGACCCCGCCGAACGTGATCGTGTCGCCGCGCAACGGCCTGGTGCCCATCGACTTCCAGGACACCGTGCTGGGCTTTGAGGTCCAGGATCTGGCGATCACCATCTCCGCCCTGCGGCGCTGGCCCGATGGTGACCGGCTCATCGATGCGTTCCGCGCCGGATACGGCGAACACCGGGCCTGGCCGGACGTCTCCCCGGCCCTGCTCGGCTCGCTCATCGCCGCCCGGGGCCTGCAGCAGCTGAACCTCACCCTGAACCTGGCCGACAACAATGAGCTGGACAGCTACATAGCCAGCCACGCCAGGCGGGTCCGCACCTGGATGCGGTCCCCCACCGGCCTGTAACCCGGACGGGCAACATGCGTGCGGCCGGTGCAGCCCTGGGACCTGGGCCCGCTGTCCTTACCGGGCCGTGATCTAGCTAGGTGGGGGGCGGTGCCCCGGTGGGGTCTGCTCAGGTTCGCGCGGGCGGCACCAGATCATGACGGCTTGCACGGCGGGGTGCAGCAGGACATCATCGGTGCCGGGCTGCCGGTTCCAGATATCCGGCGGCCAGTCCCAGCGCGCCCCTTGCCGGCTGTCGCGGCTCATCCAGGTGTAGGGGCCGAAGTGGTGGCTCACGTAGCGGCAGCAGTTAGTCGCATCGTCGGGCTTAATACCTTCCAGGACGGCCGGGTCGGGGCGCAGCGTCGCGTCCCACAGCCCGTCCCGTGCCGGCAATGGGGTGATGACGGGCTCGCCCTGCAAGGGCAGTTCCCGCCGCATCCGGGATAGCACCTGGCTGGTGATGGCCCGGGCCTCGGCCTCGCCGGCTGCTTCGATAGCCAGCTGCAGCGACAAGTCCCAGCGCCGTTCCCGCTCGCCGGGAGTCAATGTCTGGTCAGGGCTCGCGTCGCTCACGATGGTTCCCCTTCCGGCCGATCGGGCATCAGCTTATGCGCCACGTCCGGCAGCGCGGTCGCGGATGCCCGGCGTTGGGACACGGCGGTGATCAGGCTGGGGCAGTGGGCCGGGTCGGCAGGTACTGCTCGCGGTGCCGCTGCTCCGTGCCTGGCGGCGGGGCCGGGGACCAGTGCGGCGCTCATCCCCGGGCGGCGCTCCGGATGGTGCCCTACCGCTGCGTGGTCGACCGTGATGGGAAACTGGTCACAGCTGGATCGTCTGTTCGATTACCAGTCTTCGAGCAGCGTATTCTTTTCCCATTTATCCTCTTCCCCTCTAGGGTGCGTAAACGTACATCGATCATGGAAAAGCCACCCAGCGCTGGGTCTGTGGGACGCGTGGGACTTATGGGACGCGAGTGGCGGAGCTCTCGGGGCGTGCCCGGTTACCTTTCGGGGCGTGCTGGGCTACTCGGCGGCGCGGGGGACCAGGGTGAGCACGGTGGCTTCCGGGCGGCAGGCGACCGGGGCCGGGGCCCGGGGGGCGGGGCCCAGGCCGGCCGAGACGTGCAGCCCGGCCCGGGGGCCGTCCAGGGCGGGTTCGCCGGCCGCGGGGTGCTGGTGCAGGCCGCTGACCCGGTCCCGGTCGATCTCGCAGTTGGTGACCAGGGCGCCGTAGCCGGGGACCCGGAGCTGGCCGCCGTGGGTGTGGCCGGCGAACAGGATGTCATAACCGTCGGCGGTGAAGCGGTCGAGGATCCGGGGCTCGGGGGCGTGCATGATGCCCAGCCGCAGGTCGGCGGCGGGATCGGCCGGCCCCGCGACCCGGTCGTAGCGGTCGCGCTTGATGTGCGGGTCGTGCACGCCGGCCACGGCGATGTCCAGGCCGCCGGCCTTGACCCGGCCCCGGTGGTTGTTGGCGTCGAGCCAGCCCCGGTTGGCCATGGCGTCACCCAGCTTCTGCCAGGGCAGGTCCGGGTCGTGCCGGGGGTACCGGCGCGCGCTGGTCTCCCACAGGTAGCGGGCCGGGTTCTTGGGCCGTGGGCCGTACAGGTCGTTGGAGCCGTACACGAAGATGCCGGGCCGGTCGAGCAGCGGGCCGAGGCTTTCCACCAGGTAGCGGACCGCTTCGGGGTGGGCGATCGAATCCCCGGTGTTCACGACCAGGTCCGGCTCGAGCCGGTCCAGGTCGGCCAGCCAGGACATGAGGCGCGTGCGCCCGGGCGTCAGGTGCACGTCGGAGATGTGCAGGACGCGGATGGGCGTGGTGCCGGGGGCCAGCACGGGGACTTCGGCCTGGCGCAGCGTGAACCAGTTGCGCTCCACGACCGACGCGTAGGCCAGGGCACCGGCGCCGGCCACGGCCACGCCTGCGGGGAGGAAGACTCGTGCTCGCACCCACCCATGGTGCCATGTCGGGGAGGATGGTTCTCATGGCTGAACTGAAGCAACGGCTCCGGACCGACCTGAACGCGGCGATGCGGGCCCGGGACCAGGTCCGGATGCGGACGCTGCGCAGCGCGCTGACCGCCGTCACGAACGAGGAAGTGGCCGGTAAGGCCGCCCGCGAACTGTCCGACGACGAGGTGCTGAAGGTCCTGACCCGGGAGGCCAAGAAGCGCCGTGAGGCCGCTGAGGCGTTCGGCTCGGCGGGCCGGGATGAGCAGGCGGCGGCCGAGCGGGCCGAGGGCGAAGTGCTGGCCGGTTATCTGCCCGCTCAGCTCAGCGACGACGAGCTGACCCGGCTGGTGACCGAGGTGATCACGCAGACTGGTGCGTCCGGGATGCCGGCCATGGGATCGGTCATGAAGGCGGTCAACCCGCAGGTGGCGGGCCGGGCCGAGGGGGCCCGGGTGGCGGCCGAGGTGCGCAGGCAGCTGACTGCCGCCTCCTGACCGGTGTCGTTTGCCCAGGTCTGGGAACACTGTCGCTGGCTTCAACGACGTAGTCATCGACGGAGGGAGATACAGCATGGCAGGCAAGTTCGTGCTCAAAAAGGGATCCACCGGCAAGTTCCACTTCAACCTGGTGGCGAGTAACGGCCAGGTGATCGCGACGAGCGAGGCCTACGAGAGCAAGTCGGCCGCGCTGAACGGGATCGAGTCCGTGCAGAAGAACGCGCCCGACGCCAAGATCGACGACGAGACCGCCAGCTAGTCTGCGTCCGATGTCACGTCGGGCCCCCCCCCCCCCCGCGGGGCCCCCGCCCCCCGACGCAGTTAGCGGCGGATCAGGCTGGGTCGGGGTTGATGCTGCGGCGGCGGTGCGGCTGGTCCTTCTCCCCGCACGGGTAGTCGGGCGTGTCCGGCGCGCTCGCCTCATCCAGCAGCCGGGTCTCTTCGGAGTCCAGGGGCTGGCCTGCGGCGGCCAGGTTGTCATTCAGCTGGGCCAGCGTGCGGGCGCCGAGGATGACTGAGGTCACCGCGGGCCGGGCCAGCAGCCAGGCGATGGCGCCCTGGCCCAGCGAGCTGCCGCGCCCGTCCGCGACCTTGCGCACCGCGTCCAGGACCTGCCAGTTCTGCTCCAGGTGACCACGGTCATTCCACTTCTTCATGCCCTCGTCCGGCTGTTCCTTCAGCCGGGTTCCGTCGGCCGGGGCCTCGCCGCGCCGGTACTTGCCGCGCCGGTACTTGCCGGTCAGCCAGCCGCTGGCCAGCGGCGACCAGGGCAGCAGGCCCAGCCCGGCCGCCTGGCAGGCCGGAACGATCTCCCAGTCGATGGCCCGGACCAGCAGGTTGTACTGCGGCTGCACGGCGACCGGGCGTGACGACAGGCCATTGGCCTCGGCCAGGTCGACGTACTTCTGGATCTGCCCGGCGGTGAAGTTGGACAGCCCGACGTAGTTGATCTGGCCCGCCCGCACCGCGTCGTCCAGGAAGCGCAGCGTCTCCGACCTCGGTGAACCGGTCGAGCTGAGCGAAAGACCCCTCCTCATCGGTCTCCTGGCCAAACGTGAGCATGCCCAGGGCCAGGGCCGAGACGGCCGATCCACTGCTGCCCAGCAGCCGGTACTCCATCGTTCTCGTTCCTCCGTAGGTCGGAAAACCTTTTCTCTCATGATCCGGGGTGTCGACCCCCAGTACCATCGGCAGGGCATCAGCTACGGATACGGAGGAGTACGTCATGGCGTCCCAGCAGTTCGACCCCCCCTCGGGTACGAGGGATTTCCTCGCGGGCGATCTGCGGGTACGCGAGCACGTGTTCGCCGTCATCCGTGACGTCTTCGAGCGGTACGGGTTCGAGCCGCTGCAGACCCCGGCCTTCGAGCGGCTGGACACGCTGACCGGCCGGTACGGTGACGAGGGCGACAAGCTCATCTTCAAGATCCTGCGCCGGGGCGAGCACGAGGCCAGCGGCGAGATCGACCTGGCCCTGCGCTACGACATGACCGTGCCCCTGGCCCGGGTGGTGGCCGCGTACGGCTCCCAGCTGCCCATGCCGTACAAGCGCTACGTGATGGGCCCGGTCTGGCGGGCTGACCGTCCCGGCCGGGGCCGGTTCCGCGAGTTCGCCCAGTGCGACCTGGACATCGTCGGGTCCACCTCGGGGCTGGCCGACGCGGAGGTGGTGTGCGCGATCGCCGACGCGCTGAGTGCGGCCGGCGTCGGTGACTACACGATCCTGATCAACTCGCGCCGGGCCCTCAACGGGCTGCTGCAGGTGTACCGGGTCCCGGCCGAGGTCGGCGCCCAGGCGCTGATCACCCTGGACAAGCTGGACAAGCTCAAGCCGGACGAGGTGGTCGGGGAGCTGGTCGACGGCCGGTCCCTGGACCCGGCGACGGCAGAGGCACTGGTCGCGGACCTGACCGCGCCGGACTCGGTCGAGCGGCTGCGTGCGGCGCTGGCCGGCGACGAGGAAGGCCGGGCCGGGCTGGCCGAGGTGGACCGGGTCATCGAGTCCGCCACGCCGGTGGCCGGGGCGGCCCGGCTGGCGTTCACCCCGCGCCTGGTGCGCGGGCTGGGCTACTACACCGGCATCATCTTCGAGGCCGTGGCCGAAGGGATGCCGGGCTCGATCGCCGGGGGCGGGCGCTACGACCACCTGATCGAGTCCCTGGGTGGCCCCAGCATTCCGGCCGTCGGCGGTTCGCTGGGCGTGGAACGGATCATCGGGCTGCTCAGCGCCGAGGCCGTCACCGCCCCGCGGCTGGACGCCGCGATCACGGTCATGTCCGACGACGACGCGGGCACAGCCCAGGCCGAGGCCGAGGCGATGGATTTCGCCGCGCGGCTGCGGCACGCGGGCCTGTCGGCCGAGGTCTACCTGGGCTCCAGCCGCAAGCTCGGGCGTCAGCTGAGGTGGGCCGCGGACCGGCGGGCCCGGTTCGCGCTGATCTACGGTCAGCAGGAGCGGGCGGCGGGCCTGGTCACCGTGCGGGACATGGACTCCGGTGACCAGCAGCAGGCCGCGCCGGACCAGCTGACCGCCATTGTCGGGGCCGGACGGCCCTAAGCCCCAGGGCCCAACGGCCCAGGGGTCACTCCTGGCGCGCGAACAGGGCCAGGGGTGAGATCACCCCGGTGGTACCAGGCGTGACGAGCGCGGTGGTTTTGGCGTTGGTCGGGCCGCCGTTGTTGCCGCCGGTGCCGCCGGTGCAGAAGTTGAAGATGCAGGTCGTGGTGCCCGTGTTGCCGGGGCCTCCGTTACCGCCCTTCCCTTTGCCTTTGCCCTTCCCCTTGCCCTTGCCGCTGCTCGCCTGCTTCACGGTCTGGCCGTTGCCCTGGCTGTTGAACGGGCTGCTGTCCGGCACACCGACGAAGCCCGCGTCCGAGCCCAGGTTGGCGTGCTCGAAGCTGAGCTGCCAGGTGTGACCGGGCGCGTCGGCACCGAACATCTCCGAGTCGCAGGCCTGGCCCTGCCCGGAGACGTGGTAACAAGCTCCGGCGCCGTTCATCGCCTCCGGCGGGTTGGGGTGATAGACCGACACGTAGGCGGCCAGGGAGGGCGTGTAGCCGCCGAACGCGGCGTAGAACGAGTTGTTCGCGGTGCCGGTCTTACCGGCCGCCACGCGGTTCAGGCCCAGCCCGGCGCCGGTCGCGCCGGGGAAGTTCAGCACGCCCTGCAGGATGTAGTTGACCGCGTCCGCGATCTGCGGCGAGATGGCCTGCCGGCAGCCGGCCGACGGCACCGGCAGCGAGGCACCGGTCAGGCTGACGATCTTGCTGATCGCGATCGGCTTGCAGTACTTGCCGCGCGCGGCCATGGTCGCGTAGGCCCCGGCCATTTCCAGCGGCGAGGTGACGACCGAGCCGAGCGTGAACGAGGTGATGGAGTCGGCCGGGGAGCTGTTCTTGCCGAACGGCCGGTCGAGCAGCGGCGTGCCGTTGGCCCAGGTGATACCCAGGTTGGCCGCCGTCTTGACCACGTTGCACAGCCCGACCTTCTGCTCCAGCTCACCGTAGAACACGTTGATCGACAGCGCGGTCGCCGTATACAGCGAGTATGTGGTCGACCCGCCGCTGGAGTTCTCGTCGTTCTGCACCGGGAAGCCGGCGGGCAGCGGGTCGCCCTTGCAGTCGGTGAAACCCTGCACCGTGGTGTTGTCCGGCACGGTGGCCGTGTAGCCGAACGGCGTATTCTGCTCCAGCGCGGTGACCAGCGTGAACAGCTTGGACGAGGAGCCCGTCTGGACACCCTGGCCGCCGCCGTAGTTGGTGTCCACGGCGTAGTTGATCGTGGTGCCGTCCGAACCGTACGGGCGGTTCTCGGCCATAGCCTCGATTTTGCCCGTCCCCGGCTGCACCATGGACTCGGTGTCGGCCTCGTGGTAGGCGTTGTAGGTGTGGCTGTTGTTGGGCAGCGTGTAGTTCACCGCCTCGGCCGCCGCCTTCTGGTCCTCCGGGTCCAGGGTGGTGTAAATCTTCAGGCCGCCGGTGGCGAGCAGCTTGGCCCGGGCCTGCGCGGTCTTGGCCACCGTGGTGTCCTGCAGGAAGACCTGCTCCACGTAGTTGCAGAAGAAGGCGGAGTCGCCCGCCACCGCCTGGTTGCACCCGGGCTCCGGCATTCCGTGCGTCACGCCCAGCGGTGCCTTCTCCGCCGCGGTGGCCTGAGCCTGACTCAGCACGCCGGTCTGCACCATCCGGGCCAACACGGTGTTGCGCCGCTGAAGAGCGAGCGCCGGGTGCAGGTACGGGTCGTAGCCGCTGGGGTTCTCCACCATCCCGGCCAGCGTCGCGGCCTGCGGCAGCGTGAGCTTGTCCGGCGTGGTGCCGAAGTAGGTCTGGGCGGCAACGTCGATGCCGTAGGCGAGGTTGCCGAAGTAGGCGTCGTTGAGGTAGCCGGTGAGGATCTCCTGCTTGGACTCCTCGTGGGCCACGGTGATGGCCAGCCGCAGCTCGTGCAGCTTGCGGGACAGCGTCTCCTCGTAGGCCAGCTGGGCCTGCTGAGCGTTGGGCGCGGTCAGGATGAGCATGTTCTTGACGTACTGCTGGGTGATGCTGGACCCGCCCTGGACCGCCTTGTGCTGCAGGTCGTTGACCAGGGCCCGCAGGGTGCCCTTCGGGTCCAGCGCGCCCTCGCTCCAGTACCGGTTGTCCTCGATCGCGACGACCGCCTTGCGCATGTCCGGCGAGATCTGGCCGAACGTCACCGGTTCCCGGTCGATGCCGGAGAAGGACGCGCCCTTGCCGCCGTTCACGTCGTAGATGTAGGCCAGCAGGTGCCCACTGTTGTCGTCGATCTCCGAGCGCTGCGGCAGTACGCCGAACGTGGCCGAGGCCGGCGCGGCGGCCTTGTTGGCCTGGTCCCGCAGGATTACGCCGGTGGTGGCCACCACGGGCAGCGCCATGGCCGCCGCGATCAGGCCGCCCACGGCCGAGACGGCGATGAGACGGCCCACGATGCCGGTCTTGCTCACGATGTTTCCAGTCAGCACGGCATCAGGGTACGTGCCGAACGGCGCACGTACCCCGCAGCTTGCGGAAACGGGACCTTACGGCGCGGCCTTCGGCCAACGGGACGATCTTGTACTTTCGTTGTACAGGGTGTCCAAACGTGGCTAAACGCCGCCGAAGGTGACTAGCCGCCCCACCCGGCATGGCCCAAGAGGACTATTCCGTAAATGGGCACTGCGGGGCCTTGGCAGCGACCCCCGATCTTCCGTAGGTTGCTTTATCACGAACCGGTAACCCGGATCCGTGTCTGCGGATCCGGTCGCAAGACCTCGCCATCGAGCCATCGACCGTCCATGTACGCAGTACGCGACGATCAAGAGGAGTGGGCACACATGTGGATCACTGACTGGACCACACGCGCCGCCTGCAAAGGAACCGACCCGGACGAGCTGTTTGTCCAGGGCGCAGCGCAAAACCGAGCCAAGCTCATCTGCCGCGGCTGCCTGGTGCGGACCGAATGCCTGGCCGACGCACTGGACAACGGCATTGAGTTCGGTGTCTGGGGCGGCATGACCGAGCGGGAGCGGCGCGCGCTGCTACGCCGGCGCCCCGACGTTAAGTCCTGGCGCGAGCTGCTGGAGCAGGCTCGTGACAACTACGAGCAGGACGTGGACGACGTGGACGACTTGGTGGCGAGTTGATCCACTAGCCGAGTTCCGGTTTGTTGGCGAGGCTTGAACCGATCGTGCGCAGGCCCTTGAGGTCATGGACGTCCTCGGGCTGCGCGGCGACTTCGGTCACGGGGACGGTGGGGTGGGCCGCAGTGAAGTGCTCGGCCACCCGCCGTTCCCTGGCCGCCAGTTGCATCCGCTCCGCGTGCAGCCGCAATACCCCGGCGGCCAGCGCGTAGCGGGGTGGCTCGTCAGCCCCCGCCGGATCGGCCCCCGCCGCTCCGTTCCCGTTCTCCAGCGTCTCCGCGGCCGCCAGGCGGCGGGCCGCGGAGAGCTTGGTCGCGGCGGGCACGTGGACGCGGTTGAGGATCAGTCCCGCGAGCGGCATCCGTTCCCCGGCGAGCCGCTCGACGAAGTACGACGCTTCGCGTAGCGCGTCCGGTTCGGGCGCGGCCACCACGAGGAACGACGTGCCCGGCGTCTGCAGCAGCTGGTACGTCGAGTCGGCCCGCTCGCGGAAGCCGCCGAACATCGTGTCGAACGCGGTCACGAACGTCTGCATGTCCTTGAGCACCTGCGCGCCGAGCACCCTGGTCAGCGTGCTGGTCACCAGCGAGAACCCCGCGTTCAGCACCTTCATGTAGGACCGGCGGGGGGAAGCGGGCGCGGTCAGCAGCCGGATCAGCTTGCCGTCCAGGAACCGGCCCAGCCGCTGCGGCGCGTCCAGGAAGTCCAGCGCGGACCGGCTCGGCGGCGTGTCCACCACGATCAGGTCCCACTGGTCGGTGCGGTGCAGCTGGCCCAGCTTCTCCATGGCCATGTACTCCTGCGTGCCCGCGAAGCTGGACGACAGCGACTGGTAGAACGGGTTGGCCAGGATCTGCGCGGCCCGGTCCGGGTCGGCGTGGGCCTCGACGATCTCGTCGAAGGTCCGCTTCATGTCGAGCATCATGGCGTGCAGGCTGCCGCCCGAGGAGCTGTCCACGTCGACCGGCCGCGGGATGTTGTCCAGGTGGGTCAGGCCCATGGACTGGGCCAGCCGCCGGGCCGGGTCGACGGTGAGCACGACCACGTGCCGGCCCCGTTCGGCCGCGCGCAGGCCCAGAGCGGCGGCGGCGGTGGTCTTACCCACCCCGCCGGAGCCGCAGCAGACGATGATCCGGGTCCGGCGGTCGTCGATCAGCGCGTCGGTGTCCAGCCGGGGCGGCGAGGGTTGCGGTTGCGGGCTCATCAGGCCGCGCCCTGCTCGCGCAGCACCTCGGCCAGCCGGTAGAGGCCGCCCAGGTCGATGCCGTCGGTGAGATCGGGGAGCTGGTAGCGGGGCTGCCCGGCCGCGGCGAGCTCGTGCTCCTCGCGCTCCTGCAGGGCCACATTCCTGGCGTGCTCGGCCAGCTCGATGCTCAGCCCGGCCGCCAGGGTCTGGCTGTCGGCCAGCCCGGCCGCCTTGAGCCCGAGCGCGATCTCGCCCTCGTCCACGTGCCCGGCCGCCGCGGCCCTCAGGTCCGGCTCGGGCACCCCGCCCGGGCGGACCCGGTTGATGAAGACCCCGCCCAGCTGCAGGCCGCCCAGGGCGCGCAGCTCGGCGATGCCGTCCAGGGTCTCCTGGACCGGCATCTCCTCCAGGGTGGTGACGAAGTGCACCGCGGTCTGCGGCGAACGGATGACCCGGGCCACGGTGTCGGCGTGCGCCCGCACCGGCCCGACCTTGGCCAGGCCGGACACCTCGACCGAGACGTTGAGGAAGCGGCCGATCCGGCCCGTGGGTGGTGCGTCCATCACCACCGCGTCGTAGACCTCACGGCCGCCGGACCGGCGCCGGGCCGCCTCGGTGGCCTTGCCCGTGCGCAGCACGTCGGACAGCCCGGGGGCGATCGTGGTGGCGAAGTCGACCAGGCCCAGCCGGGTCAGGGCCTGGCCGGTGTGCTTCAGCCCGTAGAACATCTCCAGGTAGTCCAGGAGCGCGCCCTCCGGGTCGACGGCCAGCGCGTACAGGTCACCGCCGGGACGGCCGCCTTCGGCGGGCCCGATCCCGACCTTGCGCTCCGCGTAAGGCAGCGGCGGGCAGTCGAACAGCCGCGCGATCCCCTGGCGCCCCTCGACCTCTATGAGCAGGACCTTGCGGCCGCCGCGGGACAACGCCAGAGCGAGGGCAGCCGCCACCGTTGTCTTGCCGGTACCGCCCTTACCTGTGACGACGTGCAGCCGCACGCCTTCCCAGTCCTTGTCCCTGGCTCTCATCACTGCGAGGCTATCTCCGCCCAGTGATTGTTAACGACGCCCCCTTGGTGGCAGCGGCCATATTCGTCACTAGTCTGGTGCTAAGAGAGAGGTGATCCGTGTGGTCGCAGCACTCGTCGTCATCATCGTGCTCCTGATCATCGCTGGCCTGACCGCCGCCGGTCGCAGCTTCCGCGTGGTCCAGCAGTACGAAAAAGGCATCATCTACCGCTTCGGGCGCGTGCTGCCAGAAGTGCGCGGCCCGGGGCTGCACATCATCCGCCCCATCGGCGATCGCATGCAAAAGGTCAACATGCAGATCGTGGCCATGGCCGTGCCCGCCCAGGACGGCATCACCCGGGACAACGTGAGCGTCCGGGTCGACGCGGTGGTCTACTTCCGGGTGGTGGACCCGATCAAGGCCACGGTGAACGTGCAGGATTACATGTTCGCCATCGCCCAGCAGGCCCAGACCTCGCTGCGGTCCATCATCGGCCAGTCCGAGATGGACCAGCTGCTGGCCGAGCGGGAGTCGGTCAACCGGGAGCTGCGCCGGGTCATCGACGAGCCGACCGAGGCCCCCTGGGGCATCCGGGTCGAGCGGGTCGAGGTCAAGGACGTGTCCCTGCCGGAGGGCATGAAGCGCTCGATGTCCCGCCAGGCCGAGGCCGAGCGGGAACGGCGAGCCCGCATCATCACCGCCGACGGTGAGTACCAGGCGTCCAAGCGCCTCGCGGCCGCGGCCAACGTCATGGCCCGGGACCCCGCCGCCCTGCAGCTGCGCCTGCTGCAGACCGTGGTCGAGGTGGCGGGCGAGCGCAACAGCACGCTGGTCATGCCGGTCCCGGTCGAGCTGCTCCGGTTCTTCGACCGGATGACCCCCGGGCAGACCCAGCCGGCCGACGCGCGGCCGGAGGAGCCCGAAGACCTGGGCGACGCCGAGGTGGCCGAGGCCGAAGCCGAGATCTCCAAGGTCAACGTGCCCGAACTGGAAGAGAGCGCGATCCCGCCGGTTCCCGAGGTCGAGCCCGTTCCCGACGTGGTGCCCGAGCTGCCGTCCGCGACGGCCGAGCCGGACCTCGCGCCGCTGCCCGAGCCGGAGGGTCTGCCCAGCTCGGAGGTCCCGGCCGCCCCGGCGACCAGTGCCTTCTCGGCCGGCGCGACGTCGGTCAGCCCGGTCTCGGACAGTGAGGACACGGCCAGCATGCCGGTCGTCGACCCGGCCATCACCGACAGTGTGGCCAACGGCACGGCCGATGGGGCCATCGGCGGGGTGGCCGACGAGACGCCGGTCCCGCCGGCCCGCAAGCCCCGGACCGCCACGGCGCGTAAGCCGCGCACCCCGGCGGCCGAGCGCAAGCCCCGGACGACCGGGGAGCGCACGCCGAGCCAGCAGGCCGACCGCTAAGGTCATGCCCATGCAGAAGTGGGAGTACGCGACCGTGCCGCTGCTGGTGCACGCGACCAAGCAGATCCTCGACAACTGGGGCGACGACGGGTGGGAACTCGTCGCGCTCGTCCCGGGTCCCAACGGCGAGCAGCTCGTGGCCTACATGAAGCGGCCCAAGGGATGACCGCGCCCGGAACGCCCGAGGAACGGCTGGCCGCCCTGGGCCTCACGCTGCCGGAAGTGGCCCCGCCCGGCGGGGCCTACGTGCCGGCGATACGGACCGGCTCATACATCTACACCGCGGGCCAGCTGCCGTTCGTGGACGGCAAGCTGCCCGTCACCGGCAAGGTCGGCGCCGAGGTGACGGCCGAGCAGGCCCATGACCTGGCCCGGCTCTGCGCGCTCAACGCCCTGGCCGCGGCGGCGGCCGAAGCGGGCGGGCTGTCGGCCATCACCCGGATCGTCAAGGTGCTCGGCTTCGTGGCCAGCGCGCCCGACTTCACCAGCCAGCCGCAGGTCATCAACGGGGCCAGCGAGCTGCTCACGGAGGTCTTCGGCGACGCGGGCAAGCACGCCCGCAGCGCGGTCGGCGTGGCCGTGCTGCCGCTGGACACCCCGGTCGAGGTTGAGCTGATCGCTGAGGTGGCGAGCTCCTGAGCGAGTTTCGCGTCTCACCGGAGCTGGCCGGCCGGGCCCGGGACATCCGGGACGGGCGGGTCACGCCGTTGGTGCCGCGCGACGCCGCCACCGTCATCCTGCTCCGGGCCGCACCCGGCGATCCCGAGGTGTACCTGCTCCGGCGGCTGAGCTCGATGGCGTTCGCGCCGGGGGCGTACGTCTTCCCCGGCGGCAAGGTCGACGACCGTGACGCCGAGGGCGGTCACGGCTGGGCCGGCCCGCCACCGGAGCAGCTGGCCCCGGCGCTCGGTGTGCCCCCGGCCGGGGTGGCCGCGCTGGTCCGGGCGGCGGTCCGGGAGACGTTCGAGGAGTGCGGCGTGCTGCTGGCCGGCCCTTCGCCGGACGCGGTGGTCGCCGAAGTGACCGGCCCGGAGTGGGAGGCCGACCGGCAGGCTCTGTCGGACGGCTCGATCTCGCTGGCTGAGCTGCTCGTCCGGCGGCAGCTGGTGCTGCGCGGTGACCTGCTCCGGCCCTGGTCCCGGTGGATCACCCCGGAGGCCGAGGCACGCCGCTACGACACCCGGTTCTTCGTGGCCGTCATGCCCGCCGACCAGCACGCCGCGGGGGGCACTGGGGAGTCGGACCAGGCCACATGGCGGTCTCCGGCCGCCGCGCTGGACGCGGCCGCAGCCGGGGAAATGACCATGCTCCCGCCGACCGCGGCCACCCTGAGCGAGCTGGAGGCCTGCGGCAGCATCGCCGCCGTCATGGCGGCCGACCGCCCGGCCAAGCCGGGGCGGCCGGTCGTCCTGCTGGACGGCGACCGGGCCTGGCTGAGCATCCCGGACGGTAACGATGACGACTGACGCCTCCAGCGGGGGGATTGACGGCTCGGGTTCGGCCCTGGCCCTGTGCGTCCTGGCGCCCAACCCGTCCCCGATGACGCTGGACGGCACCAACACCTGGCTGATCGCCGCCCCGGACTCCACCGTGGCGCTGGTGATCGATCCCGGCCCCGACGACGAAGGCCATCTGCGCCGGGTCGTCCAGCAAGCCGGGCAGGCCGGGCGGCGGATCGCCCAGATCCTGCTGACCCACGGCCACGACGACCATTCGGCGGGGGCCCGGCGGCTGGCCGACCTGACCGGCGCGCCGGTCCGGGCGGCCGATCCGGCCCACCGGCTCGGCGCCGACGGTCTGGGAGACGGGGACGTGATCGAGGCGGCCGGCAGCGAGCTGCGGGTCATCGGTACGCCGGGGCACTCCCGGGACTCGCTCAGCCTGCTGCTACCCGAAGACGGTGCCCTGCTGACCGGCGACACGGTGCTGGGCCGGGGCACCACGGTCATCGCCGGCGGCGACGGTTCGCTGACCGACTACCTGCGCTCGCTCGACGCGATGAAGTCGCTGTCCGACCAGGGACTGCTGCAGGTGCTGCTGCCGGGCCACGGCCCGGTGCTGCCCGACCCGGCCGCGGTGCTGGAGTATTACATCGCGCACCGGGCCGAACGGCTGGACCAGGTCCGGGCGGCACTGGCCGCCGGCGACCGGACACCGGCCGAGATCGTGACCCGGGTTTACACGGAGATCACCCCGGCCGTGCGCCCGGCGGCCGAGCTGTCGGTCCAGGCTCAGCTGGACTACCTGACCAGCCGGGGAGAGCTGCCCCCGTCCGCTTAGCGGGCGCGCTTGCGCAGCCGCTCGGAGTCGACGATCAGCACCGAGCGGGCCGAGATGGTCAGCCATTTCCGGGCCGCGAAGTCGGCCAGCGCCTTGTTGACCGTCTCCCGGGACGCCCCGACCAGCTGGGCCAGCTCCTCCTGGGTCAGGTCGTGGTGGACCTGCAGCCCTTCGTCCGTTTGCTGGCCGAACCGGTTGGCCAGGTCGAGCAGGGCCTTGGCCACCCGCCCGGGGACATCGGTGAACACGAGGTCGGCGGTCACGTCGTTGGCCCGCCGCAGCCGCTGGACCAGCGCGCGCATCATGTGCAGTGAGATCTCGGGCCGCTTGCGCAGCAGCGGCAGCAGCGCGTCATGTGGCAGCACGGCCAGGACCACTTCGGTCACGGCGCTGGCACTCGAGGTGCGGGGCCGCGGGTCGAACAGCGAGAGCTCACCGAACATCTCGGCCGGCCCGATCACGCTGAGCAGGTTCTCCCGGCCGTCACCAGCCGCCCGGGTCAGCTTCATCTTGCCGTCGAGCACGACGTAGAGGCTGTCTCCGCCGTCGCCTTCCTCGAACAGACGCTCTCCGCGGTGCAGCTTGAGCTGGCTCATCGTCTGCCGTAGTTCGCGCGTGCCATCTTCGTCCAGCGCCTCGAACAGCGGCGTCCGCCTGAGCACGTCTCCGGCGTTCTCCACCGGTTCCTCCTCCTACTAGTGCCCTCTTAGTGTGGCCTATCCACCCGACTTGATGCGCCGCGGGGGACTAGGGGCGTCCAAAGCAGGCCGACACAAGGCGCGCCACGAAGCGATGGTCGCTACTTTCTGAGGTCATCCGGTTACATTAAGTCTCTCACAAGCGAATATCGGGGAAGCACGATCGATTCCGGGGGACGGGATGGCGGACGGGCCAGGGGCTTTCTTCAGCCTGCGCAAGGTGGTGTGGAGTGCGGCGGTGTGCGGCCTGGTGGCCGCGACCGGGCTCGCTGCTGAGCCGGCGCAGATGACACTGGCTGGCAATCCGGTACCCAGTGCGGGTCAGGTTCAGGCCGCTCAGCAAAAGGTCAACCAGCGTGCCGCCGCGCTGGGAAAGCAGGAGGAGCAGCTGGCCCAGGCCAACGCCAAGCTTACTGACCTGCAGAACCAGGCCGAAATTCTGACCGAAAGCTACGACAAGGCGCAGGTTTCCGAGCAGCAGGCGCAGTCCGCCTACACCACCGCGGAGAAGAAGCTGGCCGCGGCCCAGGGGGCCCAGGTGAGCAGCCAGCGCGCGGTGGGAGCGCTAGCGGCGAACGAGTACGAGACCCAGGGCGGGTTCGACCCGATGGCCGCCATACTGGGTGACGCGCACGGCGTGACGGCCTACCTCAACCAGGTCGGGCTGGGGGAGGTCTTCACCAGCCAGCGGACCGACATTCTGGCCAAGAACAACGCCGACAGCGTGGTGTCCAAGGTGTTCCGGTCCGAGGCCAGCACCGCGCTCAAGCAGCGCAAAGCGGCCGCCCAGCAGGCGGCGCAGCTGAAGACGGCGGTCCAGGCCGCGGTGGCCACGCAGCTGAGCGCGGTCCAGCAGACCAAGACCGTCACCAACCAGCTGTCCGGCGCGCTGGGCAGCGCCAAGAACCACGCGAACCACCTGGCCAACGCCCGCGCCGCCGCGCTTTCGCTGGCCCCAAACCATGCTTATTTGGTGGT
>CAXUJF010000010.1:30837-32825 GCA_964250865.1 uncultured Streptosporangiaceae bacterium | reverse complement strand
CCACTACCAGCGAAGACAGGAGAAATATAACGAACTACTGCTGTAGTACTAATACTACAACGGCAGTTGTCGTCTGTGGGGATGATGCTGGGCGCTAGCCGGACCCGGACGGTCAAAGGGGAACCGGCACCAGCCACCCGGGCATGATCGGCTGCGCGCTAGCGGAATCCGCCCTCTGCTCATCACGATCACCCAGCGGCAGTCACCCGCTCTCGAACACGCCTGGTCCTGGTCCCGATGGCGCCGAAACCGCCAGCATCACGCCCGTACGCGGTGATTCTGGCGCGGCACAAGGATGTACTGCTACTATGCGGTGCATGGTAGCTGGCGGAGCACAGGCAGACATGGCGCAGGTGGCCCAGATGCGCCGGGGGCTGCTGCCGTACTGCGTGCTAGCCATGCTGCGCGACACCGAACGTTACGGGTTCGACCTGGTGCAGGCGCTCGGCGCGGTCGGCGGCATGGTCACCAGCCAGGGCACGATCTATCCGCTGCTGGCCCGGCTGCGCCGGCAGGGCCTGGTGGGTACCACCTGGCGGGAATCGTCCGCCGGGCCGCCCCGCCGCTACTACCAGCTCACCCCGGCGGGACAGGCCGCGCTGGCCGACTTCGCCCAGGAGTGGACCCAGCTCAAAGACAGCGTCGATGCTCTCCTCGGCCCCGGGAACAAGGACGTGACATGACCGATGACCAGCTGGCGGCGGCGTATCTCACGCGGCTGCGCCGCGCTGCGGGCGGCCTTCCCCGGGCGCGCCGCAAGGAACTGCTCGAGGCGATCCAGGCGCATATCACCGAGGCGCGCGCGGCGGGAGGCGTGCCTCTGCGCGATGTGCTCGACGGCCTGGGCGAGCCTGAGGAGATCGCCGCCGCAGCTGGCGGCGGTGCGAAGGCGGGGGCTGGCGGACACCAGATCGCCGCGGTCGTCCTGCTGCTCGCCGGGGGGGCGGTCTTCTTCATCGGCTGGTTCGCCGGGGTGGCCTTGTTGTGGACATCGGACCGGTGGCGCTGGTACGACAAGGTGCTCGGCACCCTGGTGTGGCCCGGCGGCCTGGCCGGGATAGCGATTTACGGGGCGTTGTTCGCCGTGAGCAGCGGTGGCAGTGGCAATCAGCTGTGCAGCAGCGTCGCCGGCCAGGCGGCAACCTGCGTCACCCAGGGCGGCGGGGGACTGCCCGATTGGCTCCGGGCCTTCATCCTTGTGCTTATCGTGGCCGCGCCAGTCGCCGTTGCGATCCGGCTACTGCTCCGGGCCAGGCGGACACCCAGCCAGGACGAGCCTCTGATCCCCGAGCCGGCCGTCCTCTAGCACGCTCCCGAGCTACCCGACCTGCACTCCCGCCCGGCCAGTAGCCCCAACCGCGGCCCGGCCAAGTGCCGTTGCAGTACTACTAAGCGTCGTCGCCGCGCGCCAGCAGCACCCCGGCGCAGCCCGCGGCCCGGCGGAGGAGTCCACGTTCCGGCGTGCCGTCGCCCTGGTCAGCCCCGATGTGCTCGACCGGGTTCTCGGTACCTGGCTGTGGAACCGCAGACTGCGGGAAGTCGCCACCTCAAAGGCGCAGGGCAAGCTGAGCGATCGGGGAGCTGGTTTCCGACTCCCGTCGGGACGTGTAGTTCAAGGGCTTACCTAGCGACGTCCCTGGGAGCTGATCTGCAGCAGCATCGCGCGCACCGACGGGTGCACCAGCGTTTCCCGGCGGCCGGCCAGCGCCCAGAACCCGGGCGGCCACTCGACCTGGGCGGCCCGCGCCGAGTCGGGGTCGAAGGGCGCGTCGCTGGCGCCGCGCCAGGTGACCGGGCCGAGGTTGACCCGCAGCGCCGACAGGACGTTCATCGCGCCCTCTTCGGTTTCGTCGAAGACCGGCTCCGCCACCGTCAGCTCCGTCACCCAGGTCCCGTCGTCGAATCGGACGAACGGCGGCGTCCCGGCCGGCGGGCGGGGGACCGACGGCGCGGCCCGCAGGACCCCCCCCCCCCCCCCCCCCACGGGG
>CAXUJF010000010.1:0-30827 GCA_964250865.1 uncultured Streptosporangiaceae bacterium | reverse complement strand
CGCCGCGATGTCCATCGCGGCGATCACCTGGTCCACCAGCGCGCGCGCCCCGGCTTCGTCGGCGGCCTCGACGGCGATCTTGACCGTGATATCCCAGGGGCGGGACTGCTCGGTCACGCTTCCCCTCGTCTGCTCCCGCGGCGGCGGTGCGCCACGATCCGACCATAGCCAACGACGCCCCCGCCCGGGGGGGCCCCAGTTACCCCCCCCCCCCCGCCCCCCCCCCCCCCGCGGCCCCCCCCGGGGCGGGGGGCCGCCCCGACCCCCCCATCCCCACCCCCCCCGCGGCCGGGGCGGCCAACTGTGCCCCGGCCGCGGCGCAGACCGGCCACGAGCTGGCCGTCCCGTCGTGCCGACGAGTCGCCGGCCACCACCGTGGGCGACATGTAGCAGGCGCGGACGAAACCAGCTAGGTGAAGAAGAGGCGGTCGGGGCCGTCCACCAGGATCGCCTGGCGGGCCTCCTCGGCCGGGGCCCAGTCGGCCAGCAGGTTCCGGATCTCGCCGGTGTCGCGCTGGCCGTCGGGGAGGTGGGGCCAGTCCGAGCCCCAGAGCAGGCGGTCGGGGCGGGCGGCGACCAGCGCCCGTCCCCAGGGCGCCACCGAGGAGAGCGGCTTGTTCTTCGCCACCCGGTACGCGCCGGACAGCTTGATCCAGCAGCTGCCCTGGGCCAGGATGGCGAGCAGGCGGCGCTCGAAGTCCGGGTCGTGCTCGGTCATGTAGCCCATGTGGTCGATGACGAAGGTGTCCTCGAGGTCGGCGAGGAACGGCAGCAGGTCGCGGACGATCGTCCCCGGCGTGTAGAACTGCAGGTGCCAGCCCCGGGGGGTGGCACGAGCGGCCATCCGGCGGACGTAGCCGATGATCTCACCGGTCGGCCACTGGGCCCGGGCGAACAGGTCGAGCCTGATGGCGCGGACGCCAATCTCGTGGAACGCGTCGAGTTTGGCGTCGGTGGTGTCGTCCTCGATGCGGACCACGCCGCCGCAGCGCGGGCCCAGCCGCTTGAGGGTGTACTCGAGCAGGCTGTTGTCGGTGCCGTAATAGGTGGGCTGGACGAGCACCATCCGCTGGATGCCCAGCGCCTCAGTCATCGCGACGTACTGGTCGATCGTGCCGTCGGGGAACGTGTAGAGCGGGCTGGGGACGTGCGGGTAGCCGGGCTCGAACACGTGAAAGTGGGCGTCGCATGCGTCCGGCGGCATGGTGAAGGACGGGGGCGTGTTGCTCTCGGCCGCCCGCATCGGTGTGCACTGAAGGATGTCGGTCACCGGAGAAACCTTTCCGCGCGGGCGGCCGCGCCGGCGTAAAGCATGTCGGTGTCGGTGCCAGTCAGCCGCAGCGGGCATACGCCCAGGGAGTCGAGTTCGCTGACGCGGGCCGGGTCGGCGATACCGCCGACCATTAGGAGCTTGCCGTGCCGCTTCGCGGCGCTGGCCAGCGCTTCAACCGCGCCAGTCACGCGGGGATCGCTGTAGTCCCCCGGCGCGCCAAGCTCGGCGGTAAAGTCGTTCGCGCCGAAGGCCAGCATGTCGACGCCATCGACCGCCGCGATCTCGCTGGCGTTGGCGACCCCGCCCGGGGTCTCGATGAGGATCTGCACGACCGTCGCGTCGTCGAGCGCCGGGTTCAGGGTCGCGGCGGGGGTTGGCCGCATCCCGAACTGCGGCGTCGCCGCCAGCTGGGACCGGCGGCCGCGCGGGGCGAACCGGCAGGCCTGTGCGATTGCCGCGGCCTCAGCCGCCGTTTCGATGCGCGGGGCGATGATGCCCTGAGCGCCGCCGTCGAGGAGGCGGCCAAGGGCGCCGTACTCGCGTTCCGGCACCCGCACGAAGGGAAAGACGCCCAGGTCGCCCGCTGTCGCCGCCAGGGCCGCCGCCACGTCGAGCGGCATCGTCGAGTGCTCAAGATCCACCATGACGGCATGGTGCCCGGTGGACTTGGCAATCCGCACCACGTCCGCGGTCCGGCTGCTGCGGATGGCGAGCATCAGGACCGGGTCGCTGCCGCGCAGCCGGTCAAGAAACTCGTTCACCGGGTCCCACCTCCTCGTGGGTCTCTGCGCCGTTTCGCCCGGCGGCACGGGCGTCGCCGAAGAACAGGGCCATCAGGCCCGGGTGGGTGGCGATCTCGGCGGCCGTGCCGGTGAGCGCGACGGTACCGGCGGTCAGCACGGTGGCGTGCGTCGCGAGAGAGAGGCCGAAACGGACATTCTGCTCGACCATCAGGATCGTAGTACCTGCGGCGATCATGGCGCGGACGCTGTCGCCGATGATGGCCAGGCTGGGCGGGTCAAGGCCAAGCGTGGGCTCGTCGAGCAGGACCACGGTGGGCTCAAGCATGAGGGCGCGGGCAAACTCGACCATCCGCCGCTGACCGCCAGAAAGCGTGCCCGCCAGTACGCCGGGGCGCGTCGCGAGGATCGGGAAGGTCTCGGCGAGTGCGTCGTAACGGCTCTCGATGTGCTTGCGTCGGCTCCTGATCACGTAGGCACCCATCAGGACGTTCTGCCGGACGGTTAGCTTGGTAAACAGGCCGTTCCGCTGCGGGACCTGCACAACTCCCGCGCGCAGAATCGCCGCCGGGTCTCGTCCGGTCAGGTCGGTGCCGTCGATGATCACCGACCCTGCCTTTGGCCGCAGAACGCCGCTGACCGCTTTCAGCACGGTGGACTTGCCCGCGCCGTTCGGCCCGACGATGCAGGTGATGCCGCCGCGCTCGACGGACAGGTCCACGCCGCGCAGGATGTCGAGGCTGCCGTAGCCGGCGACCAGGCCGTTGATCTCGATCATGACGCTGTCTCCCCGTCCCCGCCCGCGGTCACCTGGCTCACTGTGGCGAGAGCCACCTGATCGCCGAGGTAGGCGTCGATGACTGCCTGATCCGCACTGACCTCGGCCACCGTGCCGCTGGCGATGATCTTGCCGTTGGCCATGACATAGACCCGGTCGGACAGGCTGGCCAAGAAGGCGACGTCATGCTCGACGAGGAGGACGCCGACTCCTTCGGCGCGCAGCCGACGGATGATGCTGGCGAGCCGCTGCGACAGAGCGGGACTAATGCCCGCCGCAGGCTCGTCGAGCAGGACAAGCGCCGGGTCAAGCCAGAGCACCTGGGCGAGCTCGATGAGCTTGCGCTGCCCATAGCTGAGCGTGGCCGGGCTGGCCCCCGCGTACCGCGCCAGCCCCAGATCGGCGAGGACCGTCATGGCTCGCGCGTGCTCGGCGGCGGTAATCCTTGGCCGGAGCAGCCTGGCCAGGGAAAGACGCCGCTCGGCGAGGACTACGTTCTCCAGCACGGTCAGGCTGGGGAACAGCCGGGGCAACTGGTAGGTGCGGGCCAGGCCGGCGTGCGCGCGAGCCTGGGGGCTGCTGCGCTCGACCCCGTGCCCGGCCAGGGTGAGCTGGCCGGATGACGCGCGCACGGTGCCGTCGATGAGGTTGAACAAGGTGGTCTTGCCCGAGCCGTTCGGGCCGAGCAGACCGGTGACACTTGCCGGGGCGAGATCGAGATCCACGTCGTCGACCGCGCGGAGGCCGCCGAATGACCTGGACAGAGCACGCACCGCGAGCACGGGCCCGGCGCTGACACTGGCGCTGGCGTGGCGGCCGTCCGGCCGATCGCCGGTCGGCAGCGGGAAACGATGTGTGGAGTTCTGTTGACCTTGATTTTGCCGGTTCTTCCAGGCGGACATGGTGGGCAGCAGGCCGCGAGGCAGGAAAAGCACCACGAGACCGAGCAGGCCGCCGAACAGCAGCAGGCGGATCGACCCGGCGTCGGCGCCGCCCAGGCTGGTGCTCGTGAGGTTGGCGAGGGGCTCGATGATGAACGCGCCGAGGACTGGGCCCCAGAGGGTGCCTCGGCCGCCAAGCAGCGCGGACAGCACGATCAGCATGCTCGTGACGATGTCGAACACGGCACTGACGTTGAGAAACGTCACGTAGTAGGCGTAGATGCCGCCCGCGACGCCGAGGAAGGTGCCGCCGAGCACGAACGCGATCATCTTGTAGGCGCTGGTCGCAAGGCCGAGGCCGGCGGCCTTGCCCTCGTCGTCCTTGATAGCGAACAGGCCGAGGCCGAGTTTGCTGCGCCGGACCCAGGCGGAGACGGCGACGGCCAGGACGAGCAGGGCGAGCAGCGGGTAGTAGAACGGCCAGTTCTGGTAGGTCAGCGACCACGTCGGGACCGGCAGGGCAAGGCCCTGGCTGCCGCCGGTGAGGCCAGACCAGATCGCCGCGACGATGCCGAGCAGCTGCAGCGCGGCGAACGTAACGATGATGAAGTACATGCCGCGGGTGCGGCGGGTGACCAGGCTCAGAATCGCCGCCGCGACCGCCGCGACCAGTCCGCCGGCCAGGCAGCCGAGGAACGGTGACACATCGTCCCTGGCGGCGAGGATGCCCGTGGTGTACGCGCCGAGGCCGATGAAGGCGCTGTTGCCGAGGGAGATGTACCCGGCGTAGCCGCCCATGATGTTCCAGCCGGTCGCGCCGATCGCGAGCAGGAACGTCAGGATCAGCATCGTCTGGTAGTACAGGTCGTTCGAGACCAGCGGGAAGACAGCCAGCGCGGCCAGGGCAACGGCGATGAGCGTGCGGCGGATGAGCGTCATACGGCAACGTCCTGCCTGGTCGTCAGGGCAAAGAGTCCCTGCGGCCTGATGAGCAGCACGAGCAGGATGAGGATGGTGGGGACCGCTTCGGACCAGCGGACCGAGATGTAGGTCGACGTGACGGACTCGGCCAGGCCGAGCAGCACCCCGGCGGCGAACGCGCCGGTGACGCTGCCGAGGCCGCCGAGGATGACCACGCTGAGCGTCAGGCCGATCCAGGTGTCCTGCGAGTCCGGGGTGAACTGGTAGAGGAAGCTGAGCGCGGCTCCGCCGAAGGCGGTGGACGCGGTGGCGATGGCGAAGATCCAGGTGCCGATCCTCTTCGGCTCGACGCCGATAAGGCGGGCGCCCTCGGGGTTTTCCGCGGCGGCGGTGATGACGTGGCCGAGCCAGGTCCGCTTGAGGCCTTGCTGAAGCAGTACCGTGACGGCGACCGCGAGCAGGCAGGCGTACAGCTGTGCGCGCGGGATCGTGACCGAGCCCAGGGTGAAAGCCCGGTTGAAGTACTCCGGGGTGGTGGCGGTCGGGTTCGGTCCCCAGATCAGGGCGATGACGGCCTCGGCGACGAGAGCGACGGCGAACGTCACGACGATGGTCAGACCGTGGTCGAGGCGTTGAACCCGCTCGACGATGAAACGGTAGACACCGATGCCGAGCACCGCGAGCGGCACGGTCACGATGAGCGAGCCGAGCAGCGGGTCGATGCCCAGGTGCGCCCACAGGGTCCAGCAGAGGTAGGCGGACAGGATGAGGAACGCGCCTTGCGCCAGGTTAACGATCTTCATGACCCCAAAGGTCAGCGTCAGGCCGGTGGCCATCAGCGCGTAGACGCCGCCGGTGAGCACGCCGAGGACCAGGGCCTGGAGCAGCTCGGTCATCTATTGCCCCAGGCAGGCTTGGCGAGCAGCACGGTCTTGGTGGTCGCCGCCGCGGCTGGGGCGACGACCTGCAGGGTGCCGTGCTGCCACTGGGAGAGCAGCAGGCTGCCTTCCGGGTCGCCGGCCTTGTCCCACTTGAGGGACCCGACGATCGTGCTGACCGTGTGGTGGTGCAGCCAGCTTGCGAGCGCGGTCTGGTTGAGGCTGCCGACCGCCTTGACGGCGGCTTCGAGGACCTGGCCGGCGGTGAAGGAGTTGGCGGCATCCTCGGTGGGCGGCGCGCCGAACTTCTTCGTGTACTCCTTAACGAACCCGGCGTTGCCCGGGTAGGTGGCGGTAGCGCTCCAAGACTGTGCGGTGAAGACGCCGTTGGCGTTGACGGCGCCGCCGATCGCGCTCGGGTAGGCCTCGTCGGTCGGCGCGTTGGTCTGGAAGAGGATCTTGGGGTTGTAGTTGAGCTTCTGCAGAGACCGGACGAACTGGGCGCCGTCGTCGGCAACCGCCCCCTGGATGATCAGCTGCGGCTGCGCGTGGACGATCGTGGAGGCGATGGCGTCGAAGTTCGTGGTGCTCGGGTCGTAGACTTGGTAGTAGACGGTCTTGACGCCGAGCGCCGCCAGCTTGGCCCTGAATACCGCCACGGCCGGGCTGGCGCTCGGGTCGTCCTGGGTCACGTACGCGGCCGTGGCCGGCCGCGCGCTGGCGGGCAGGCTGGCCACCCAGGCGACGAACTGGTCCGGCAGGCTCGTCGTGGTGCCCGGCTGGGCGAAGAAGAGGTCGGTGAAGCCGCGGTTGAACAGCGTGGCGGAACCGCCGGACGGCTCCACGTACAGCATGCGCTGCCGTGCGGCCACCGCCGAGGCGGGCGCGTTGAGCAGGCTGGAAAAGGTGCCGAGCAGGAGGTCGACGTGATCCTGGCTGATCAGCCTGGTGTAATCGGCGGCGGTCTGACTGGGGTTGAAGCCGTCGTCAAGCATGGCGAGCTTGACGTGGCGGCCGAGCAGGCCGCCGGCGGCGTTGGCCTGGCTGGCCCACAGCTCGTAGCCCTGGTAGCCGGACTTCGAGACATCGGCGACCGGGCCGGTCATGGGCAGCGACATGCCGATGGTGATAGGGCTCGACGAGGCCGATCCGGCTGCTGATCCGGCTGGGGCGGCCGAGGTGCAGGCCGCCACTACGGTGGCGGCGAGAACCGCGCCGACGGCGAGGACGGGGAGCCTGAGCTGACGGGGACGTCTTTGTCTGTTCATGCTGGACTGCCTTCTTGCTGGTGCCTGTTATCGGGAGAGGAGCGGATACGGCTCGCCGTCGAGGCCGGGGACGGTAACGGCGGAGGGGTCGTTGGCATGGGCGACGAGCTCGCTGCTCGCGTAGTCGGTGACGGCGCCGGATAGCAGCTGAGCGGGGTCTTCCATCACCACACGCAGCCGCGTTACGAGGGCAAACCAGTCGTCGGGGCCTTTCAGCGCCGGCTTGGCGGAGACGCTGGCCGTATCGGGGCCGATGGTGACGCGTTCAGCCGAGGGGGCGCTGAAGTGGGGGTAGCCCTCGAACATGCCGCCCGCGAGCTCGGACGTGGCGCGCAGCCCGGCCCACAGCCGCCGGTAGCTGGCCTCCAGGGCCTGGGCCGGGGCGGTGTCCTTATCAGCCGGGTTGTAGGGCGGGAAGACGGGGGCGTGCGGCGCGATGAACACCCGCTCGGGGGCAAGCCGTCCCCGGGAGACGGCACGGACGACGCCGGCGATGCTGTGGGATTCCTGGGTGACGCCGGCGGTCGGCCGGCCGGCCTGGCCTGCGAAGATCACCATCGCCCGCTCCCAGTCGATGCCGGCCGCGTCAAGCCAGGTGATGAGCCGGTGCGCGATGTCCATGCCGGTGAGGTAGAACGTCGCGATCATGACCTTGTTGAACGGGACCGGGAGGTCACCGTGCCTGGCCGGCCCTTCCAGGTAGTCGCGGCGGACCGCAGCCATGGCGAGGTAGTCCGGCTCGTCCAGGACCCGCTGGAGGAACCGCTCGGTCAGCAGGCAGGAGTAGTCGATCATTGCGGCGATAGCCTCCTCGCGGCCCGTGAACGCGCGGACCGCGATCTGGTCGCGCCAGAGGGATGTCGAGCTGGCTGCGCGGGCCGCCTTGGTGGCGTCGAGCAGGTGTGCCGCGTCGGTGCGCCAGCCGCCGTCGTCGTTAACGACGCTGGCGGCGTTCACGCCGTCGTCGCCAGCCAGCTCACGCAGCCTGGCGAGGGTGGCGAGCGCGGGGCCGAGGTGAGATATCCCGGCGAGCTCCTTGAAGCCGCGGCTGGCGAGCCGGTAGGGCTCGATGACGGGAGCGGCCCCGCCACCTGGGTACAGCGCCAGGTCCGTGCCGGTGACGACGAGCAGCGGGTCGTGCCCCGTGTCCCTGGCCGTCGCCTGCGCCAGGTGCGCGCCGATGCTGTCCGGGCTGGCGGTGTAGGTGGTGAACAGGTCAACAAGCTCGGAGCTTTCGAACACGGCCGGCGGCATCAGCGGGCTCCCATGGCGAGCTGGTAGCGGACCGTCTCGGCGGCGAACCGCAACTCGGGCGTCAGGGAGTTGGTTACGATCAACTCGACCATGCCGACGTTGCCGTCGCCGCCGCCCAAAACCGTGACGTCGGTGCCGCCGCAGGTGGGGAACGTGACGACCTCGTGCAGCTTGCCGCCGTCCCACTCATAGACCTGGGAGTCGAGGGCTGGCTGGGGATCGGCGGGGGCGCCAAGGATGAAGTTGACCCGGATCAGGAGCGTTCGGCCGCCGCACCGGGTCACCGCCAGCTCCCGCGCGCCGAGGCCGTCGAGGACCTGGACCTCCGTGAACTGGCCACCGGCCAGGCGCAGTACCCGCATCGGGGCGGCGATGCAGGCGACGACGAGGTAGGTTTCGCCGCCGTCGCCGAAGGTGGCGAACGCGCGGCCTGATTCCGCCGCGAGGGCCTGGTGCGGCTGGAGCCGCGTGCCGTCCCAGCGGTACAGGACGCTGGGGCCGGCGTGCTCGGCGTGCGCGACGAAGAACTCGCCGCCGGCCTGGAAGGCATGCCAGTTGTAGGCCCAGCGCGACGGGATCGGCTGGAACTCGGCGAACGACTCGCCGTCCCACTCGTAGACGACCGAGTCCCGGTTGACGGTCTGGTTCTGTCCGGCGTGCCCCGGCGGGAAGACGACCCCCTGGGCCAGCCCGAGGAAGTGCCGGCCGCCGATCTGCCAGTGCTTCCACTGCTTAGCCGCGAACGTCGGCACTTCCTGGAAGGGAGCGAACCGGTCCCCCTGCCACTCGAAGATCGTCGACGTGGTCTCGAACTCGTACGGCCCGGAGCCGGTCCTGATGCTCGCGACCGCGAGGAAGGACCGGTCCCCGATGGTGAAGAACTCCGCGTCCTCACCGCCCGGCGCCGGAAGCGCCCCCCAGGGCTCGAAGCGGTTCCCGGTCCGGTTCAGCAGCAGCAGCTCGGTGTCGCTGTCGCCGCCGTTCATGCCCGGCGGCCCGCCGGGGACGTCCCTGGCGAGCTGCGGGATGGCGAGGAAGTCGCGGCCTGCCACCTGGACCGGCTCGACGGCTCGCGCGCCCGAGGTGGGAATCCGCTGTACCTCGGTAAGGGTCACTGGCATGGCACCACTACAGCAACGCCCGTCTGGCCCGGCAAGTAATCTGGAGTTACTATCGACGACACGCGGCGTTAATGGATGTGACGTTTCACGTGCTGGACGTGCGCAAGCTGATCATGCTCCAGGCTGTCGTGGCCGAGGGGTCCATCGCCGCGGCCGCCCGCCGCCTGCAGTACACCCGGTCGGCCGTGTCTCAGCAGCTGTCTGCGCTCGAGGCCGAGACGGGCACCGCGCTCATCGACCGGACCGGCAACCACATCACCGTCACTCCGGCGGGCCGCGCGCTGGTGGAGCACGCCGAGCGGATCCTGGTGGAGCTGCGCTCGGCCGAGGCGGCCCTGGCGGGTGCCGGGACCCAGTTCACCGGGCTGCTGCGAGTGGGGATCCCGTTCCGCGAGGGTCCGCACATCATGAGCCGTGCTCTGACGGAGGTGCGCCGCCGGTTCCCCGATATGGAGCTACGGCTCGAAGCGACCAGCGACGAGGAAGGCCCGGACGCGGTCCACCGCGACCGGCTCGACCTAGCCATCGTGTCGCGCTACGGCAACGCCCGGCAGACGGCCAGAGCGGGGCTGCGCGAGTGGACTCTCGGGCACGATCCACTTCGGCTCTGCGTCCCCGCGGACCACCCGCTGGCCGGCGCTCCCCACTGCGAGATGACCCGGCTGGCCGACGAACCGTGGGTCATGTTCCCGGACACCTCGCTCGGCCGCCTCGTGCGGAGCATGTGCATCACGGCGGGCTTCCAGCCGAAGGTGGCCGCGACGGTACACGACGTCGGCACCGCCATTGGCCTGGTCGGCATCGGGTGGGGCATCACCATCGCCCCCGAGCTCACCCCGGCCGGGACGGGGGCGCCCGTCGTCCGGCTGCCGATAACGGGCATCGACACCATCAGATACACCGCCCTCATCGTCCGCGACGGCGATCACCTGTCCCCCCGGATGGCCGCGGCGATCTCCGCCGTCCGCTCGGTCAGCGCCGGACTATGGGCCGGCGACCGGTAGCGGCGCAAGCCAGGCACGCGAGCTCATGGAGATCGCCGTGACAGTCGCGCCCTCTCCCAGGGGAAATCCTGCACGCGTCGCGGGCGGAAGCCGGCCGGAGTTCCTGGTTTACGATGACCACGCTGGACAAGAACGCGCCGGGCCGGGTGGAGGGCATGTCGACGTGAAGAATGCTGCCGGACGGCGGGAAGACCGTGGCCAGCCGCTCAGTGACAGCGAGCCAGCGGATGGCCGGACGGCCCGATCGCACCGCTCCCGCCGGGCGATCGTCGACGCGATGCGCGCTCTGCATGCCGAGGGTGAGCTTCGCCCGACCGCCCTGCGCGTGGCTGAGCGGGCCGGCGTGTCGCTGCGCACGGTCTGGCAGCAGTTCGCCGACATGGAGGCGCTGCTGGTCGAGGCGAATCGCCGCGACAACGAGATCCTGCGATCCCTGATGGAGCAGATCGATCCGGACCAGCCGCTGGCCCTACGGATCGCGCTGTTCAGCAGCCAGCGGGCACGGATCCTGGAGCAGATGACCCCCAGCTGGCGGGCAGCCCGCCTGCACGGGCCGTTTTCCGAAGAGCTCAGGCGCAACAAAGCGCGGACGCTGGCGATGGCCGAGGGGGAGCTCGAGACGGTTTTCGCGCCAGAGCTGACCAAGCTCGCCGGAAAGAAGCGCCATGAGCTGGGTGAAGGCCTGCACGCGGTCAGCATCTGGTCGTTCTGGGAATCGCTGCGGACCGAGCTCGGCCTCGGGCCGGAGCAGGCCGAGAATCTTGTCCGCTCCACCGTCACCGCGCTGCTCGCCGAGGCCGGATTTCGTTAATCAGGTCAGTTGCACCGCCCGCAGCCATTGAATTAGCACACGTAGTGCGGATACCTTGACCCCAGCACCCCATCCCGGGTGCCGGCCAACGAGGACGATGGCGAGAGGTCAATATGAACGTGACCGCGGGAGATACCGGCATTGGGCGCCCGGGCGGCGCATCGTGGCTGTGGCGACGCCAGCTGGAGACCTATCCCAGCAACCGGCGGCGCCTGCTCTATCTGGCGATCACCGTCCTGGCCACCGTCATGCTGTACTACGAGCTGTACGTGGTCGGCTCGGTGTCCACCCTGGTGCTGGCCAACCTGCACATGAGCTTCACGTTCTTCGTGGTGCTGCTGGCCGTCGGCAACCTGATCGGCGCGTTCGGCTCGCTGTTCGCCGGTCTCACCGACCGGCTGGGCCGGGCCAACCTGGTGGTCGGGGGTCTCCTGGTCACCGGCGTGCTCACCGCCTTCGCCCTCCCGGCCGCGACCAACCGGTGGGCGTTCGGTATCGAAGGCTTCGCCGTCGGCCTGGTCGAGGGCATCTGCCTGGTCGCCACCCCGGCCCTGATCCGTGACTTCTCCCCGCAGGTGGGGCGGGCCACGGCGATGGGGTTCTGGACCGCAGGCCCGGTCGCGGGCAGCCTGATCGTCGCGGTCGTCGGCAGTGCCACGATCCCGGCGGTCGTCACCGATCCGCGGATCTGGACGCACCAGTACGTGATCTGCGGCATCGCAGGGCTGGTGGTCTGGCTGATTGCCCTGGTGGGGCTGCGCGAGCTGTCCCCGCGGCTGCGCGACCAGCTGATGGTGACGCTTCGTGACCGCGCGCTGATCGAGGCCCGGGCCAAGGGAATCGACGTCGCGGCGGCGCTGCGCCATCCGTTCCGCCAGCTGCTCAAGCCCGACATCGTCGTATCCGCGTTCGCCGTGTCGGTCATGCTGCTCATCTACTACACGGCCGTCGGATTCTCCCTCATCTACCTGACCACGGTGTTCGGTTTCTCGGTCAAGAACGCCAACGGGCTGGGCAACTGGAACTGGGGGTTCAACGTCATCGCGGTGCTGCTCATCGGGGTCATCTCCGACCGGTTCCGGGTGCGCAAGCCGTTCATGGTGATCGGCGGCATCATCGCCGCGGTGATGACGGTGGTCTACCTGGAACAGGCCGGCCACCACCCGGGGTACTACACGCTCGCGGTCATGCTGGCGGTGCTGTCGCTCGGGCTGGGCATCGCCTTCACCCCGTGGATGGCGAGCTTCACCGAAACGGTGGAAGCCCGCAACCCGGCGCTGACCGCCACCGGCCTGGCGATCTGGGGCTGGATCCAGCGAGTGGTGGTGTTCGCTTCGTTCCTGATCATCCCGGCCGTGGTCAGCTCGGTCACCCCGCTGGTCAACTACGGGACCACGGTGTCGGCGTACTCGGCCCAGTACGGCCCCCAGCTCGCCTTCGCCCAGACCCACCCCGCCGTCGTGGCCACGGCCCAGAAGGTTCCTCCCACGGTGCTGGCCACCGCATCCAGGCTCGGCCCGCAACTGGCCAATGCCCAGAGGTTCGCACCCGAGTTGGCCGTGATCGCGGCCCACCCGGCCCTGTTCACCAAGCTGGCCGCCAACCCCGCCAGCCCGGCCCTGCAGGCGCAGGCCGTGGCCGCGGCCGGCGGCGGGGCCAAGGGAATCGCCGTGATCAAGACGATCGGCGCCAACCAGGCCGCCATCAACGGCGTCATCGCGGCCGGCCCGCAGCTGCAGACCATCGCCCCGTATGCGGCCGACCTGAAGGTCATCGCCCCGTACAGCGCACAGCTGACGGCCCTGTCGAAGGTGCCACCGGCGGCCATCGCGTACCTGACTGCCCACGGGGCCGCGGTTCAGAAGGCCGCCGCCCAGACCGCGAGTCAGTGGAAGGCCTGGTACTGGGCGTGCTTCGGGGGAATTGTCTTCTTCCTGCTGTCCATCCCGCTGCTGCGCGGCCGCTGGAAGCCCGCGGACGCCAAGCGCGACGAGCAGGAGCACGAAGCCATGGTCGAGGCGGAACTGGCCAAGCTCAGCAGCTGAGCCCGCCGGCCTTGAACAACCAGCCTGCTGAACGAGAGGACAGAAATCATGCCGCGGCTCGGCAACCAGCAGCTCGACATCACGGAACAGAACGTAGCGGTCGAGCGGGTGCTGGAGGTCACCGAGAACCCTCGCCACCGGTACCTGCTGCAGTCCTATCTCCGGCACCGGTACCTGGAGTCGGCGGGCCGTTACCAGGAGATCTTCGCGCCCGAGATGACCGTCGAGCATCCTTTCTACCGGTTCAGCCTGATCGGGCAGCCAAGGTTCGCGCTGGACGGCCGTGAGCAGGTGGAGGCGGTCTACCAGCACTGGACGCAGACGGATCAGTGCGTCTTCTACGTCGAGGACGAGACGGTGGCGGTCGGCGACCACCTGATCGTGGGCCGGGGCATCGGCTACCAGCAACGGCTGGGCGCCGAGCTCGCGGCGGCCGGCGTCGATGCTGACGCCGGCGCGATGTACCTCGAGCGTTTCCAGATGGTCATGGTCTGGCCGTACGACGAGCAGTGCCGCCTCATCGGCGAGGACCTCTGGGAATTCGACGACGCCGAGCGGGCTCTGATCAAGCTCGATCCCGCCGACGTGCTGACCGCCCACCAGGCGGGCGAACTGCTTGAGCCACTGATCAAGCCGCTGCCGCCGTTCGACCTCAGCCTGCTGACCGCGTGAGCGAGGCCGCGCGATGAAGGCGGTCATCTGCCAGAACTGCGAGCTGCAGCTCGTCGATCTGGCCGCCCCAGCACCCGGCGCCGGTCAGGTCGTCATCAACGTCCTAGGCTGCGGCATCTGCGGGTCCGACCTGCACGTCCGCCGCCACGCCGATGCGGAGGCCGACGTGCTGGCGGAAATCGGCTACGACGGCTTCATGCGTTCCGGCCAGCAGGTAGTGCTCGGCCACGAGTTCGTCGGCGAGGTCGCCGGCTACGGGCCGGGAACCCGCAAGAAGATCCCGGCGGGAACCGCCGTGGTGGCGGTGCCACTCACCCGGCGCGGCGATGAGCTGCACGCGATCGGCCTGTCGGCGGCGGCGCCGGGCGCGTACGCCGAGCAGGTGGTGGTGGAGGAGTCGCTGATGTTCGCGCTGCCGAACGGCCTGTCACCGGGGCTCGCAGTGCTCACCGAGCCGCTGGCGGTTGGCTGGCACGCGGTCCGCCGCGCGGAGGTCAAGAAGGGTGACGTGGCGATCGTGATCGGCTGCGGACCCGTCGGCCTGGCGGTCATTTGTATGCTCAAGGCCCGCGGCGTCGGCATGGTGGTGGCGAGCGACTTCTCCGCTGGGCGGCGGCAGCTGGCCAGCCGGTGCGGCGCCGACATCGTGGTGAACCCGGGTGACGCCTCGCCGTACGAGGCAGCGGGAGACCGCGGTTTCCTGACCACCCTCCCGGCCGCCGTCGGGCTGTCCATCGGAACGATGGAAAAACTCAGGCCCCAGCCGGTGCCGTGGCAGCACGTCTGGCGCCTCGGCGAGACGCTGGGCGGGAAGCCGAAGCACCCGGTGATCTTCGAGTGCGTCGGCGTGCCAGGCATCCTGGACGGCATCATCGCCAGCGCACCGCTGCTCTCACGGGTGGTAGTGGCCGGAGTCTGCATGGAACCAGACATCATCCGGCCGGCGATGGCGATCAACAAGGAGATCGATCTGCGGTTCGTGGTGGGCTACACCCCGCTCGAGTTCCGCGACACGCTCCACATGCTCGCCGAGGGCAAGGTGAACGCGGCACCGATCGCGACCGGAACCGTCGGGCTGGCCGGCGTCGGGGCCGCGTTCGATGCGCTGGCCGACCCCGGGCAGCACGCGAAGATCATCATCGATCCGGCCAGCCCGGCCACGGCACCCGAAGCCGGTTGACGGGCGCTTCGCCCCAAAGCACGCTTCGTGCAGTTTTTCTTCTGGAGCGGATATGGACTTCAACCTGGCGGTGACGCTGCGGGAATCCGCCCGGCGCGTCCCCGGCAAGCCGGCCATGGTCCTGGGCGAAACCACGATCAGCTACGCCGAGCTCGACGCGCTGTCGGATCGGGTGGCCGCGAACCTGGCGGCAGGAGGCCTCACCGCCGGGGACCGCGTGGGGTTGCAGCTGCCGAACATCCCCGAGTTCGTCATCGCCTACTTCGGCATCCTCAAGGCCGGCGGCGTCGTCGTCCCGATGAACGTCCTGCTCAAGGCCCCGGAGATCGAATTCCAGCTGCGCGACTCCGGCGCTGTGGCGCTGATCGCCTTCGGCGCGGCGGCCGGCGAGGCGGCCCAGGCCGCCGGGGCGGCGGCGGTGCGGTCGGTGTATGTCGCTGGCCCGGCCGCCGGCCCGGCGCCGGGCGCTCCCTTCACTGACCTGCTGGCCGGAGACCCCCCCGGCCCCCGGCTCGCGCCGGTGAGCCCGGCCGAGCCGGCCGTCATCATCTACCCCTCCGGCCCCCCCGGCGCCCCCAAGGGCGCGGTGCTGTCCCACTTCACGCTGTACATGAACGCGGACACCTCCGGCCGGTTGTTCGAGTTCGAGGACAGCGACGTGGTGCTGGTGGCGCTCCCCCTGTTTCACATTTTCGGCCTTTCGAGCATCCTGAACATCTGCGTGCTGCTGGGCGGGACGATGTCGCTGGCGCCGAGGTTCGAGGCCGCCGCCGTACTCGAGCAGATCCAGCGGGACCGGGTCACGATCTTCGAGGGTGTGCCGACGATGTACGTCGCGCTGCTCCAGGCACCCGGCCTGGAGGGTTACGATCTGTCGTCGCTGCGGGTAGCGATCTCAGGCGGCGCGCCGATTCCGGCGGAGATCATCGACTCCTTCGAGCGCCGGTTCGGCGTGGTGATCCTGGAGGGGTACGGCCTGTCGGAAACGTCCTCCACGACGACGTTCAACATCAGCGCCGAGCAGCGCAAGGTCTACAGCGTCGGCAAGCCGATCTGGGGAGTCAGCGTCCAAATCTGGGACGACCAGGGCCGGCCGCGCCCGGCCGGGGCGGGCAACGTCGGCGAGATCGTGGTGCGGGGACCCAACGTCATGACCTGCTACCACGGCAATCCCGAGGCCACCGCGCGGGCCTTCACCGGGGGCTGGTTCCACACCGGCGACCTCGGCTACTTCGACTCCGACGGCTTCTTGTTCATCGTCGACCGGATCAAGGACCTGATCATCCGCGGCGGGTACAACGTCTACCCGCGCGAGGTGGAGGAGGTCCTCTACGCCCACCCCGCGGTCGCCGAGGCCGCGGTTATCGGCGTGCCCGACGCCAGGCTCGGCGAGGAGGTCCATGCCGTCGTCGCGGTCAAGCCCGGGCGGACCGTAACCGAGGCCGAGCTGATCGAGTTCGTACGGCAGAAGCTGGCCGCCTACAAGTACCCGCGGACGGTCGAATTCCGCGACGCGCTGCCCAAGGGCCCCAGCGGGAAGGTACTGAAGAAAGAGCTCCGCCCGTCATGACCAGCGTGGCGACGTTCCGTGGTGCCGCCCGGCCGGTCAGGACGAGCAGTCCGGTCACGGTATGGGTGCCGGGGGCCAGTTCGCGGGGGTGACGGCACCACCGCCTCGGCTTCGGCGGCCGGGAGGTGAGCAAGGATCACGGTGCGGCAGCCGCTGGTGTCGCGGCCGCGCCCTCCGCAATCCCTGACGGACAGGCCTTCAGTCCGCTGGGCCGGCACGGCCGTTCTTGGCGGACCTGCGCCGGCGCCCCTGCGCCTGGGGGCGCCGGTGACCGACCTGACCGTTCGCTGGCCGTGCCGCATCGCGCAGATCGCCCGGCCCGCCTCCTTCCGCCCGGGCGTCCCTGGAAGGCGGCCGATGCCACGCCCCCGGGTCCGCGGGCGGCAGCGCTCGCCCATTCACGCTGACAGCGGGCAGCTCGCCGTCCGCGCTGACGGCGGCTATGTCGCCGTCCGCGCTGATCACCAGCTGCAGCGGGATGACCACGATCGCGGCAACGCCACCGTACGCCGACGGGCAAAGCGTGACCTTGATGCCGTGCCGGTGCGCGAGCCTCCCGGCGATGAACAGTCCCAGACGGTCACTGCGGGCCGGATCGAAATCCGGAAGGCTGGCCAGGTCGTGGTTGATCGCGGCCAGCCGCCACTCGGGAATTCCCAGGCCATGGTCCTCGACCTCCACAGCGAACCCATGAGCCACCATCACACCCTGCACGCGCACGGTCGTCTCGGCTGGCGAGAAGACGGCCGCGTTCTCGATCAGCTCAGCCAGCAGGTGAATGACGTCCGCGACGGCATTTCCGGTCAGAGCGCCGCCGGAATGAACCTCGGCACGGATTCGGGTGTACCCCTCGACCTCGGCCACGGCGGCCCGGATCACGTCGATGAATGGCACCGGCTGACGCCAGCTGCGGCTGGGCGAGTCGCCGGACAAGATGATCAGGCCCTCGGCGTGCCGCCGCATCTGCGTGGTGAGATGGTCGATGCGGAACAGATCCGCGAGCTGCTTGGGTTCCTCGGCCCGTCGTTCCATACCATCCAGCAGGCTGAGCTGGCGCTGCAGCAGCCGCTGGCTGCGCCTGGCCAGGTTGCCGAAGACATCGTTGATGCCGCGCCGCAGGTTCGCCTCCTCCACTGCGGCCTGTACAGCGGCCCGGTGCACGACGTTGAACGCCTGCCGCACCTGGTCGATCTCGTCAGCGCTCGATCGGGCCGGGGGAGCTTCGCTGTCGACGTCGATCTGCTCACCGTCCCGCAGCCGTGTCATCAAGCTCGGCAGCTGGTCGTGCGCAAGCTCCAGTGCCGAATCACGCAAGCCGGCCAGCCTGCGGAACAGGCGGCGGCCCATGGAGATGGAGATGATCACAGACGCGACGACCGCGAGCAGACCGATGCTCGCGCCCAGGATCAAGGTCACCAGAGCGCTGCGGGCCGAGGACGTCACCTGCGACTGGATCCAGTTGGGGCCCTTCGTCAGCATGATCTCGAGATTGGTGGCGTAGGTCCTCACGGCGCCCTGCCACTGGAGCAGCGGCACCGGCGGCCTGGCATGCCCGGCGGGCGCCGAGGTTATCGCGTCCTCCAGCCGTGTCAGGTCCAGCGACAGGCTGGCCGGCACGTACTTCTGGTACAGGCCGCTGGCCACCGGGTCCAGCTGCGGTACTGCTTCCCCGACCAGGTACCGGCGGACGCTGACGAGCTGGCCGAAGGACAGCTGGTCAGCCGCTGACAGGCGGCCGGTGAGAATGGAGCCCGAATAGACGTCGTTCTCCTGCAGGACGAGCATCTCGGACTCGTACAGGTTGACCTCCTGGCGCGCCGTGGTGGCGAGCGACTGGCTTACGTAGGCCTCCTGCAGCGACTGGGCGATGACCCGGATACCATCGGTCACGATTGCGCTGTACTGGCTGATCACCGAGGCAGGGCTGACCGTGCGGCCGGCCACTTCGCTCCGCAACCTCGGCAGCGCGCCGGCGGCGCCGAGGAACGTGGCCGCAGCCGCCTTTTCCAGCCGGGATGCGTTGGCGGTGACAGGCCCGGACGCGCTGATGCTTTCGACCACCCGCAGCGCCTGGTCGGTCGCGCGCTGCTGCTCCTGATACTCAGCCATCAGCCGGCTTGACCTGGTGTCTAGGTAGCCGACCGCGAGACTGCGCTCGGCGTTCAGCGCCACCATGACCTTGGAGAGCGGCGTGATGGTCGCGCCGCTGACTTTCCCCGCGCTGGACAGGCCGACCGCGGTGCCGATCTCCCCGGCGACGGCATAGGTGTAAACCCCGATCAGCGCGAGCAGGGGGACGAGGACGAGCAGGAACACCCGGACGCGGATAGAGGTGTGCCGCAACACCATGGGAATGACCCTTTCTGGCTTGCGATTCAGGAAGCATCGCATGGCGCCGCACCGGGAACTGCGCGCGATATCCGCCGCTAACCAGCGGCACGTCCCTACCCGGTCTCCGAATATTGCACATAGGGTGCTATAAACCGGATACGCCGTCAAGCAGGTGATCGACATCGTGCCCCCGGCTGGCAGCGCGCTCTGGCCGATGCGGTCGGCAAGGCCGCCCGGGCTGAACTGGCACAGTCAAAGAGAGCCACGAAGCCGGGTCGTGCTGGCCCGCGGGTGGCACGCCGTCAGGACGACACGTGACGCTTGAGCCTCTGAGCTGGAGCCCCATTACGGAATCGAACCGTAGACCTTCTCCTTACCATCGACGCTCGTCACGTCCGAGCGGGTCCCGCTGGGTCGCGTCAGTGCAGTTCAGAGCTATAGCGCTGTCTGACTGGCACTGACCCGGTCCGGTGTTAACCGGGGCCGTCGTCACTTGGTTTGTCACTGGATTTCCGGACCTCACTACCGAAGGTGAGGTCTCCCATGGCAGTCCGCTCACCGTGCACGGGCTGATCTGGGCCGTGTCCATGGTGGTGCGAGACGCCAGCCGCCGGGACCAGCCAGTACCAGGCTGGCCGCCTGCTGTCCGCCAGCCTCTCCGGGCAGTACACCTGGAACGCCAGACCGGCTGACCTGCAGCTGGCCGGACACCGATATCAGCGATAGGTCAGCTGCCCGGCCCACCCGCGGGTTCGGTGGTCTGCGCCGCATAGCGGATCAGGTTCAGGGCTAGCTGCTCGGCGACTGGTGACCCCAGGTGCTGGAGCACGTCAAAGGTGCTCACGACCAGCCGTCCACGGCCTGCCCGGTACGTGCCGGCGAGGACGCCCGACAGGTAACCGCCCGGGCACGGGTACCCCACCGCGAACGCGACCGCCGCCACGTCCAGCGGCGCGGCCCCGTGCAGCAGGTGGCTCGGCACCACCTCGCCGTAGAACTCCCAGTCCATGAGGCCGGGCGACGGGAGGCTGTCGAACACCGGGTGCGGCTTGGAGAAGCACTCCTTGTGGTAGAGCCAGTCGTGGAAACTGGCGCAGACGATGCCCTCTCCCCAGGGCAACGTGGCCTGCTGCTCACTGGACGGGATCAGCTCCCAGGGACACAGGACCAGCGCTGTCGCCCCCTCCGCTACCGCCCGGCCGAGCGACGTTACCTGGCCGGAGCTCAGGTCGCCGGGATGACCGACGATGATGAGCCGCCCGGCGGCCAGGGCCTCGGCCCCTGCCTGGCCGTGCACGCCGGCCGTGGCCAGCCACCGGGCGGTCCGGTCATCGAGGCCCAGGGTCACCACCTCGGCTTCGGTAGACGGAGATGCCGGGCGGCCGGCCACCTGGAATGTGGCCCGGCCCGCCGACGGCGCGGCGGCCCCGCCCATCGACGCGCCGCACTGGTAGGCCCCGGTCAGCTCGGGCGCCGTAAGCTGCGTTTCCAGGACCGGCAGGGACAGTGGGGCGCCAGCGGATGGAATTTCGACGGTGGTGTTCTCGTCCCACCGCCAGCCGCCGGGACCGACCACGGCCACCGTGACGTCGTAGCGGCCGGGCGCCAGCGCGTCCTCGCTGGCCAGCCGCAGTTCCACCGTGACCGGGTCACCGGGGTAGGCGACGGCCGGGGTCACGAACAGGCACCAACGGAGCGGGGCCCAGCCCTCGGACAGGGCTTCGACCACGCCCGGCTTCCAGCGGCGCCAGAACGTCCACGAGCCCTCGCCGGTCAGGGCGTGGTCCAGCATGCCGGTCAGGTTGTAGCCGGCGATCTGCGGGTTGGCCCGGATGAGGTCGAACGAGGTGGCCCGCTGCCGGGACTGGTGGGCCTGGCTGGCCCGAAGGGCGTCCTGGGGGAAGCAGTACACGCCTTCCATGCCGTACGCGGCCCAGTCCTCCTCGAAGCGGCGGGCCATGGACCGGGTGTAGGCCAGGTCCGGTGGCGTGACCCCGGACACCGACTGGGCGGCGTCGGCCGCCTCGGTGACCGCGTCGAACAGGCTGCCCACGCCGTACTCGGACAGGAACACCGGTTTGGCCGACTCGCCCAGGGTGCGGACGATGCCCGCGACTTCCGGCGACTCCGGCAGGCGTGGGTAGTAGTGCAGGTCACCGGCCCCGGGAACGAGGGCGAACCGGTCCGGGCCCGCGTGCGCGTCGGGCTCGGGCCGGCGCTGGGACGGGGACTCCTGGCCCCACTCGTGCTGCCACTCGTTCACCCCGGGGTTGGCCACCGAGCCGATCGACAGGTCCGCATCCCAGCGCCCGCTGCTGAGCAGTACGAGCCGGCTCGGGTCCAGCTCCCGCACGGTGGCCAGGGCCCCGACGGCGTGGCGGAACACGGCCCCCTCGTGGGTCTCGTTGAGCAGGCCCCAGATGACCAAGCTGGGATGGTTTCGGTCCCGCAGCACCATCTCGCGCAGCGAGCGGTCGAACCGGTCCGCCATCTGCGGCGAGTCGGCCATCAGCCATGCCGACGTGGGCTCCTCGTAGACCAGCAGCCCGATTTCGTCACAGAACGCCAGCTGGTCGGGCCGGCCGAGCCCGGAGATGAACCGGACCATGTTGAACCCGGCCGCCTTGGCGTAGATGAGGTCCTGCCGGACGAAGGCGGCCCGCGGCGGCACCTGCTGGCCCAGCGGATAGTGGTTGCCGGTGTGCGTGGAGCGCAGATAGACCCGGCGGCCGTTGAGGTGGAAGTACCCGTCGCGGACGTCGAACTGACGGAAGCCGGTCCGGACCGTGCTCTCGTCCAGTGGCGGCCCGCCGTCGGACAGCGTGACGGTGACCGTGTAGAGGAACGGGTCGTCCACGTCCCACGGGTGGACGTCCCCGACGGTCAGCCGGACCATGGTCTCGGTGTCCCCCGGGGAGCAGCGAACCCCCTGGGTGGCCCGGGCCGCCACGAAGCCGGTCTGGTCTTCGGTGACCGTCACGGCCAGCGTCCGGCTGACCGGATCATTCATGACGTTTTCGATATGAATATGAGCCGTGATCTCGCCGGTCTTCAGCGTGGCGGTGACGTGCACATCCCTGGTCCGGGGGATCGGGACGACCCGCAGGTCGACCGCACCGAGGATCCCGCCGAAGTTGAAGCTGCGTCCCGGCCAGAACTCGGTGTCAGGAGCCGCCTTGTTGCCGTGCGGCGTCTCGGCCAGGACGATCCCGTCGATGCGCTCGGCGATCGGGTTCAGGACCCGCACCGCGAGCAGGTTGCCAGGGCCGTCCTGAACCGCGTCGGTGACGTCGAGCGTGAACGGGGTGTCGCCGCCCTCGTGGCCGCCCACGTGGCGGCCGTTGACCCACACGGGGGCCCCCGGGTGAAAGGGCTCGAAATGAAGGAGCCGCCCGCCCCCGGGCCGGCGGTGCCCCCACCCGGCCGCCGCGTAGCCCCCGGCCGCTAACCCCCCCACCCCCCGCCCGGGGCCCGCCCGCGCCGGCGCGGTGAAGTCGCACCAGTACCAGGCGATGCCGTGGTGCTCGGGCAGGACCTGCTGGATGATCCCGGGCACCGGCGCCGCCTGGGTCCCGGCCGGACGCCGCTGGCTCCAGGTCTCGGTGCCGGCCTCGTCCGGTCCGCCCGCGCAGAGCGTCCAGCCCTCGACCAGCCGCTGTGTCAGCACACTCCGTCCCTTCTCCTCGTCAGTGTCAATGAGAGCGTTGTTCGGAGTAGAACCAGATGGTTCCGCTGCGCTGAGGCGAGGCGAAGACCAACCCCTCCTGGGCCAGCGAGGTTCCCTTCACCTCTCGCTGCTCGCCGGTCTCAGGATTGTCCAGCAGGTAAGTGGCGCCCAGCCGCAGACCCTGCGGCACCACCTTCAGGGTCGGCTCCTGACACTGGGCCAGCCGGATGGCCTGGATGAAGCCGTCCGGTGTGCCCCGCCCGGTCAGGTCGGATGGGCGGTTGAACTGCCACGCCACCCAGCTGGCGTCGCTGCGGCCGGCCGGAGTGAGCGGGTGGTAGTCGCCGTCGACCACGAGCTCGGCGGCCCGGCGCCAGATCGCGGTCATCTGGTGCATCGTGCCGAGGTCGCCGACCGGGCTCTTGATGTCGTAGGAGGGCGTGAGCATCGGGGCCAGGGCGCAGTGGAAGGCAAAGCTGTCGTTCTCGGCCGCGTCCAGGCCGGCGTCCCGGGACTGGGCGATGTCCCAGGACTGGGTGGACTCCCGGAAGTACAGGAGCCACTCGAACATCGTGTGGTGGAAGTCCAGCTTGACCGCGTGCTCGCCGTAGCCGTAGTCGGTGTAGTGCAGCGGTACCGACCGCCGCATGGTTTCCAGGTCGTTGCGGCGGCCACCGGACGCGCAGGAGTCGATCAGCAGGTGCGGGTGCCGCTCCAGGAGGGCGTCCCAGAAGGCCAGGTACCCCTGGACGTGCAGGTTCTCGGTGGCCCCCAGCCGGTCTTCCGCGTCGTTGCTGCGCCAGAACTCCAGTGGCGGGAAGTTGAAGTCCTGCCGGTAGACGCCGATGCCGTACTCGGTGATCAAGCCGCTCACCAGCTCGGTCAGCCAGGACCGGCATTCGGGGTTGGACAGGTCGAGCAGTCCCGAACGCGCCGGCGGGGATGCCGACTCGTCGTCGTGCGGGGCCCCGGGGCGTTTCAGCACCCAGTCGGGGTGCTGGTCCCACAGCTCCGTGCCCGGGGCGACCCGCTCGGGCTCGAACCACAGCAGGAACCTGGCTCCCTGGGCGGCCGCGCCCTGGCCGACCGGGGCCAGCCCGTCCGGGAACCGCTCGGGGTCGGCCTTCCAGGTTCCGGTGATGGTCCAGCGCCGGACCCCGTCGGCGTTCCGGCACGGGTACCAGCCCGCGTCCAGCCACCAGGCGTCGTACTCCACGCCCTGGGCCGCGAACCGGCGCTGGTACTCGAGCTGGTTGGCCTGGGTCGCTCCGGTGAACTCCTCTCCTTCGTCAGTCCCGGTCACCGACAGCAGTGGCCGCAGCGGGGTCCCGGACGGCCGGGGCATCACGTGCTCGCGGTACCACCGCCGCCACAGGTTGACCGCCCGGCCCGGGTCGCCGTCCCAGCCCAGGAGCGTGATCCGGGGGGTACGTATGGTCTCCCCGGGCCGCAGCCGCAGGCTGGTCTGCTCCTGGCCGGCCTGGATCGTGACCCCGTCCACCCCGGAGCTGAACCTGGTCGCCCACTGGCCGGGCCAGCCGACGGCCAGGGTCAGCCCGCCGCCGGCGAAGGCCAGCCGGAAGTACGGGAAGGCGCTGTCACACGGACGGCCTCCCGAGGGAGCCAGTTCGAGCGGTTCGGGCCCGTGCAGCGATGTGGTCTGCCAGGAGTAGCCGTCGCCGCTGTAGAAATCTCCGTTGCCGTGCTCGACGGCCGGCGCATCGCCGGAGAAGATCCCGTCCAGCCCGAGCAGGTCTTGGATGACGGGTGTCGGATCGGCAGAGTGGTTGGTCAGCCAGGCCGTCCACTCCACGACCGGGAAGCCGCTGTACCGGACGACCTCCACCCGGACCCCGAGGCCCGTGTCCGGGTCGCCGCCCTCGTACACCCGTTCCAGGGTGGCCGGGCCGGTGACCCGGACCGTTGCCGTCGGGGACCACTCCCGGGGGATGCCCCGTACGGGCACTCCCCCGTACCGGAAGCTGATAGGCAGCTGCCCGGGTTCTTCCAGGAGGTGATCCGTCCAGGCCCGTATTCGCTCGTGGTCGGCCGGGCGGACGGCGGCCTCCTCGGTGCCCGGTGTCATCAACCGTTCCCCTTGATGCCGAGGGCCTTGTTCTCGTAGGGCGTGAACTTATCGATGAGCTGCTTGTGCTGGGCCGTGTAGGCCGAGATGAGCGAATCGGCGTCGGTGTCGTACTGCGAGACGGCGCTCTTGAGCGGGACGTACCCGTCGATGTAGCGCAGGTACAAGCCGTCGATCTCGTTGAAGGCCGGCCCGGTCAGGCCGTCGAACAGGGAGATCGGGTAGTAGTCCTTGGACTCCGCGTTCAGCTGGTTGAGAATCGGCTGGAGCGCGGCCGTCGCCTGGGCGCCCTTGATGATCGGCAGCGCGTTGTTCTCGCCGTTGACGATCTGCGTGTCCCACTTCGGCGTGGTGATGAACTGCAGCCAGGCCAGCGAGGCCTGATACTTCGCCTGCGTCATGTTGCGATCCGACTTCGGTGACGCGATGCCGAACTGGAAGGCCGTTTCCGGGCCACCGTTGTCCTGCCACACCGACAGATCGGTCGCGTACGGCGACGATCCCTTGAAGTCCTTGATCTCGAAGTAGCCGACCGGGAACTGCTGGGACTTGGGCAGCGCCGCGACCTCACTCGGAATCGCGTAGCCGCTGACCAGCGCGTACGCGACCTGCTGGCCGAGGAACATGGTGACGCCATTGGGTATCGAGGGCGAGGTGTCCTCGGGAACCTTCACATCCTTCGGCGCCCAGGTGTCGGTCAGCTGCTTACCCAGCGGCCACCACGCGGTCAGCTTCGGGTTCTTGGCCGGGTTCATCCAGCTGCCGTCGTTGTTGTAGAAGTACGGTTCGGCGGCGGGGCCCATGGTGGCCGGAATTTGGTTGATGGTCTGCATCTTCTGCAGCCCCAGGAAGTTGGCCTGGAAGTAGTGGGCGAACCAGTTGTAGATCACGGGGGAGAAGGATGCGCCAGCGTAAACGCCTTTGCTCTTCAAGCGCGCGGTGAGCTGCCTGGAGTCCGTCACCAGCTGGTTCCACGAGGTCGGCGGGGACGAGATGCCCGCCTCGGCGAACAGCTTTTTGTTGTAGTAGAAGCCGATACCGCCCCAGTCCCCGTTGACCACGTAGATGCCGCTCGTGCCCGGTGTGTTGCCCGGCACCTCGTCGATGTGCAGGGCGGCCGTGTTCATCGTGTCCATCCACTTTTTGTTGCCGGGGATGAACGGGTTCGCCTTATTGAAGGCGGGCAGCAAATCCTCATAGATGCCGTTGGGCAGCGTGATGTTCACGTAGTACCCCGGGACCATGGATACGTCCGGCAGGGTGCCCGCCGCGGACTGGGTGATGTACCACTGCGGGGTCCCGATCTCGGCCGTTGTCGGCACGAACTTGATGTGGATGCCGGGGTACATCTTGCTGAACGCGTTGGCCGCGTCCTGCATAGCCGGGTCGGCCACCGTGCCCGGAGCGATCTTCACGCCCTTCAGCGGAGGGGTATATGTGCTCGCCGCCATGGTGATGGTGCCGTGATACGTCAGCTTGGGCAGGCCGTTCCCCGACTGTGTGGTGGCCTCGGCGCTGTTGTTGACCGAGCTTCCGCCACCAGACCCGGTGCAGGCCGCGAGGGTTATGCCCGCGAGTCCGAGCGTCGACGCGCCCACGATGGACCGCCGGACCAGCTTGGCAGGCGTGCGTCGTACCGCACGCCGCGTCGTCTTCGTTGACGGCCTATTCCACATTTGAGCACACTCCTTGGCGCTTGCAGTTCTCCGACTTGACGAGGAATTGAGAGAGAAATCTGGGCCGCGGCGTCACATCTTCACTGCGCCGCTGGCCATTCCCGAGATGAAGTAGCGCAGGAAGACGATGAACAGGATGAGCAGCGGTATTGAGACGATCGTGTAGGCAGCGAACTGCATGTTGACGACATTGACGCTGGCGACGGAGGGTGGAGGCTGAAAATTTCCGATCGCCATGGCGGCCGTGGCCTGGCCAGTGTTCAGGACCAGGCTCGGGAAGACGTAATCCCCCCAAAATGTCGTGATGTTCAGCAGCGCAACGGCGACCATGATGGGACGGCAGAAGATCAGAGCGATGCTCCTCAGCATCCGCAGATGGCTTGCCCCGTCGATCCGCGCGGCTTCGAAGAGGTCTTCAGGAATGTCCTGTATCGCCGAGCGGAAAACGAAGATGGCAAACGCCTGGCCGCTAGCAATATACGGGAGGATGAGCCCCAGGGGATTGTTCACCAGGCCCATGCCGCGCACTTCGAGGAACAGCGGGATCAGGGTGAGGAACCCAGGAATCAGCAGCAGGCCGAAGATGGCGTAGAACAGGAATGTACTCCCGTAGAACTCCATCCGAGCGAAGGCGTAGGCGCTGAGCATGCCCAGAATCAGGATGCCCGCAATGCTGGGGACGATAATGATTACCGTGTGGACGAATGGACCGGCCAGATAGTGCCAGGCCGTGGCGTAGAAACCCCCGAAGGGAGGGGACACTGCCACGCTGAACGGGTTCTTCTGCAGCTGAACGCCGTTCTTCAGGCCGGTGATCGCCATGAAGTAGATGGGGAACAGCGCCAATATGCCGATGACGATCAAGGACACATAGTGCGGTATCTGTACTCTCGATCGCCGAGTGCGCGTGCTCGTCATGCCACCCTCCTGCGGGTATCGGCGTCGGTCCGGAGGAATCTCATCGTGGCGATCGCCAGGACCAGCGACACCACGAAAAGCACGAAGGCGATCGCCAGGGCGTAGCCGATGGTGTCGTACTGAAAGGCCTGCTCGTACATGTAGAGCACCGGAGTCCAGGTGGCGTTGCCCGGGCCGCCCTGGGTAAGGAGCAGAGGAGGCAGGAGATTCTGCGTGATGCCGATGATCGACAGCACGAGAATGACTTTCAGCTGGCCCTTGATGAGCGGAAGCTCCACATGCCACACCCGCTTCAGCGACCCGATGCCGTCAACGGCGGCTGCGTCAAGAATCTCGACGGGTATCTGCTGCAGGCCGGCGTAGAAGACGAGCATGGCGAAGGCGCCCACCCACGGGAAACCCAGGAAGATGAGCGCGCCCAGGGCGGTACGGGGGTTCGACAGCCACGCGGTCGCGAAACCGCCCAGCCCGATGTGGCTCAGGATGACGTCGATCAGACCGCCAACTTCGTAGAAGTTGGCCCAGGTGAGAATGCCGACGATCCCGGGCAGGCACAGTGTGAGACTGAACGCCAGGCGGAACCAGTACTGGGCTCGTTTGCTGTGGAGCCGGAAGATGAGAATTGCCACCAGCAGGCTGGCACCCATCCCGACCGGAATGCCGATGATCGACCACAAGAGCAGATGAAAGAATGAGCCCAGAAAAACCGAGTCGTGCCAGAGCTGACGGAAATTGCTGAGGCCCACCCACGTCGGTGGCGAGACGCCGTCCCAAGTGGTGAACGCGCCCTCAAGAGCGCGAACGGCCGGGTAGTAGGCAAAGGCTCCGATGAAGACGAAGGTGGGTACCAGAAAGGCCCAGCCCTTGAGGGTGCGTGACACCTTGCGCTTTCTCTGACCTGCCGTACCCGGCGTGCTGGCCAGACTGGCAGCGCGCCGGTTCCTGATGCGTCCGACGTCATCCTGCGTTCTGCTAACCATTCAGCAGGACCTCCGTCCGGGCACCAGAGGGCTCTGTCATTGATAGTCATGCCGCTGCTCTTTCTAGTCGTCCTCGACTACTGCGGGAACCAGTGCCGACGAGCTCTCAGGAATTAATCGGCGCTGGCGAGCACGGTTGATTGCGGGCGGGGATATCGGGAGCGCAGCGCTCGGATAATCCAGCCGGGCCCGCGTCGGGCTGGCTGTGTTCTACCTCGGCGGAGGCAAATAACCGCTATGGGGAGGGCTTATCGCCCGCCGCGGCATGGTTTCCGGTTGATCATCCGGCCGTGGACCGGGTGGCCGACCTCATTGTCGTCACTCCATCGGTTCCCTTCTCCGTGGGCGTCTTTCTCGTAAGGGTGGTCGCCCTCGTGTATGTGATTCATTGTTGACAATAGGTTCACGATTTTTAACCGTCAAGACTTAATTTTTAACTGTCATCCACGTAGGCTTCACATCCCATGCACGGCACGGGCAGGCGGACGGCGGCGGAACGGTCGTACGTGGCCGAACGTCGCCACGCTGGGCGGAACCGCAGGCTGACCGGAGTTCAGGATCTGGCCGGAAGTTCCGGGAATCCGAGGAATGGAGACCATGTTGAGCAGCGCACGGCCCGCCTCAGCCAGGGAGCCCGCCGTCAGCGGCTCGCTGCTGACCGGGCCTGTAGCCCGGACCTCGCTGGGTGACATGGTGGCCGAGCGGCTTCGTACGGCCATCCTCAACTCGGAGCTGGCTCCCGGCCAGCTTCTGCGCGAGGGCCGGATCTCCGAATCGCTGGACGTGAGCCGGAGCCCGGTCCGCACCGCGTTCCTCATCCTGGAGCACGAGGGACTGATAACGCTGTCGCGGCGTCACGGGGCGACCGTCGTGGAATTGTCGGTGGAGGACCTCGGTGAGGTGCACAGCTTGCGCTCGGTGATCGAGGAGCTGGCCGTACGGCTGGCCATCGAGCGCCGTGACGAGGCTGACCTCAAAGCACTGGAGACGTCACTGGCCGGCCTGCGCTCCCCCATGAAGCGCAGTATCACCGAGCAGATGGCCGCCCAGCTGGACGTGAGCTTCCACGACGACATCTACCGCGCGGCCCACCATGACCGGCTCTACCGCACCTGGTCGACCATCCGGATGCAGGTGCACTGGCTCCTGCTGCTGCGAACGGTCGCTAGCCAGGGCTGGCACGAGAGCATGATCGCCAGCCATATCCGGATCGTTGAACTCATCAGGGCTGGCGACGAGGCCGGGGCGGTCAGCGCGGTCGGCGAGCACATCAGGGACATGTACAACAGAATCTGCAGCACCCTGATTGAACAGCAGCCCGGCCAGGAGGTCGTCTCAACCGCGCGCCAGCGCGCCGGCTCCTACCTGCTCGGCTGACTGGCACGGGAAATCTGTTGAGCAGGCCACCCATGCCCCAGATCGAAAACGACCGGTCCAACGAATGGAACCGGCCGGTGCTGGGAGCACCGTTACGGAATCGAACCGTAGACCTTCTCCCTACCATGGACGCTCATTACGTCTGGAAGGGTCGCGCTGGGTCGCGTCGGTCCACGTCAGAGCGATAGCGGTGTCTGGCTGGTACTGACGCGGTCCGGTGTTAACCGGGGCCGTTGTCACCTGGTTTGTCACTGGCTTTCCGGACCTCACTACCGAAGGTGAGGTCCGCTATGGCAACTCGAATCGAAGAAAACTTCATGACCGCCAAGTACGACGGGCGCGTGATTGCCACCGCGCGGTACAGCGAAAACGCGGCAGCTGATGGCCAGGCGCATGGACGGTGTCTGGCCATCCCCGCCGCTTGTTCACCCGCAACCAGGCGATCACGGCCATGGTCCTCGCGGAACGGCTCGCCGCCGGCTACGGCCACGACCTCACCGACCTGCTCCACCGCATCAGCGAACATGAGCGAACCGCAGCCACGATCCAGACCAGCCTCACGACCGCCGCTTGACCCCGACGAACTTACGGGTCACCCACTTAGCGCCGGCCGCCCGGGGTGACAAGGCCGCTTTCGTAGGCGATGACGACGAGCTGGGCGCGGTCGTGTACGTCCAGCTTGGTCATGATTCGGCTGACGTGGGTCTTGGAGGTCAGCGGGCTGAGGAACAGGCGGGCGGCGATCTCGTCGTTGGACAGGCCCTCGGCGACCAGCCCGAGGACCTGACGCTCACGGTCGGTCAGGCCGGCCAGCGCCAGGTCGCTGGGCGGCGGCCGTTCGGAACGGCTGGCGATGTCGGTGATGAGCCGTCGGGTTACGCTAGGCGACAGCAGCGCATCGCCCCTGGCCACCACCCGGACGGCCTGGATGAGGTCGGCTGGTTCGGTGTCCTTGACCAGGAAGCCGCTGGCGCCGGCGCGGATTGCCTGGTAGACGTACTCGTCGGACTCGAACGTGGTCAAGATGATCACCTTGACCCCGGCGAGGTCGTCGTCGGCGGAGATGCGCCGGGTGGCTTCCAGGCCGTCCACCCCGGGCATCCGGATGTCCATCAGCACCACGTCGGCCCGCGCGCGGCGGGCCAAGTCGACCGCCTGCGCACCGTCGATGGCCTCGCCCACCACCTGGAGGTCGTCGGCGGCGTCGATCAGCACGTGGAATCCGGCTCGGATCAGCGCCTGGTCATCGGCGAGCAGGACCCGGATCACGAGCGTGCACCGTCCCCGGCCGGGACGCCTTCCGCGGCTTGCGGGCCTTCAGCCACCCTTACGCCGGCTGGGTCAGCGAGCTGGCCGCCGAAGGGCAGCCGGGCCGCGACCCGGAAGCCGCCACTGG
>CAXUJF010000009.1:0-33246 GCA_964250865.1 uncultured Streptosporangiaceae bacterium | reverse complement strand
CGTGCCATTAACCTGTCTTCGCCAGTGTCCCGGCCGTCCCGTCCTCATCGTCCGGACCGGGATTGGCAGCCTTCCCTGAGTCCTCGATCCGCTTGTTGAGCGCGTCAGCGATCATGCGGTCCGCCTCTGCTGTCGCGTGCTGGTAGATCATCGCGGCGCGGGCGCTGTCCGTGCCCCATCCGCGCCTTGAGGCCGCCCAGGCTGGCGCCGGGCGCAGCCAGCATGTTGCCGGTGTGCCGCAGATCGTGGAAGTGCAGGCCAACGACACCGATCTTGCCCACTGCGGCCGCCCAGCCTGCCCCGCGCCGGAAGTTTCCCCGGCGTAGCACGCCGCCGCGCGGGCGCCAAGGCGGCGTTTGGCGATACCGAGGGCTGGCATGACGGCCAGGGAGGTGATCGATAGCCCGATCCCGAGCCAGCTGGTTCTGGCCTGGTCACCGGCGGTCAGGGCGGTGATCGCGTCGTAGGCGATGTAGGGGGACAGCAGGAAGAAGGTGATCGCGACGGCTTTCTGTGCCCGGCCTTCGGCGGTTTCGGACAGCGTCCGGGTGCCGGTGAACCGGCACACGATGATCACGCTGGCGAGGGCTTCGATGGCCGAATCAGGCCGAAGCCGAGCAGCGCGACCGAGCCGGCCAGGGTCGCGGCGATGATGGCGATGGTGCCTTCGGCGGCCATGTAGGCCAGCGACAGCCAGGACAGCAGCCTGGCCTGGCGGGCGGCCTGATGCCAGCCCGGTCCGCGGGTCGGCTCCGGCGCGGTGACCTCGCCGTGCTGGGTACCGTCAGCGCCGGGGTCCACGGTCTGAGGAATGCTGTCCATGACGTGGCTCCAGAGGAGATTGGGCCCTCAGGCGTGTGCCGGCTGCTCGTGGTCGGCGTGACCAGCTGGCTCGAACTGGACCGTGGAGTGCTCCACGTCGAAGTGCCCGGCCAGGCACTGCTGCAGCTGGTCGAGCAGCCGGGGCAGGTGCCCGTCGCGGAAGCAGGAGTCATCGACCACGACATGCGCGGTCAGCACCGGCAGGTCCGAGGACACTGAGCTGGCGTGCAGGTCGTGGACCGCATGCACGTGCGGGACGCCGAGGATGTGAGCGCGCACGCCGGCCAGGTCGACGTCTTTCGGGGTCGCCTCCATCAGCACATCAACGGTCTCGCGCAGCAGCTTCCACGTCCGGGGCAGGATCAGCGCCCCGATCAGCAGTGAGGCGACCGCGTCCGCGCGATCCCAGCCAGTGAACGCGATGACCACGGCCGCCACCAGCACGGCGGCCGAGCCGAGGGCGTCGTTGACCACTTCCAGGAGCGCCGCCCGGGTGTTCAGGTTCGCGCCGGAGATTCTGGACAGCAGCAGGATCGAGGCGGCGTTGCCGGCCAGCCCGACCACGCCAAAGATAAGCATCACACCAGCGGCGACCTTGGACGGCTCAATCAGCCGCTGAATCGCCTCGGCCAGGATGAATACGCCTACCGCGAGCAGCACCGCGGCCTGCGCCGCGGCCGCCAGGACCTCGGCGCGGCGGTATCCCCAGGTGCGGGCTTCAGTGGCCGGCCTGCCGGCGAGCACGGCGGCTACCAGCGCCAGGGACAGCCCGGCGACGTCGGTGAGCATGTGCCCCGCATCAGCCAGCAAGGCCAGCGAGCCAGAGACGATCGCCCCAGCCACCTCCACGGCCAAGATGGTGCCGGAGATGCCCAGGACGATCGCCAGCGGCCGCCGTTGCCCGGTACCGGGCGGCCTGTGGTCGTGCCCACCACCGCCGTGCTGGTGACCGCCGCTCATGCCGGGGCCGGCCGCGCCGTAGTCATGGAGGCCGTGGCTGCTGCCACGCCGGGTGCGGCGAGCAGGTCTCCGGCGGCCTGCAGCAGGTCCATCAGCTCCGGCCGGGTCAGCGCGTAAAACGACTGCCGGCCCACGCTGCGGTAGTCGACCAGCCCGCAGTCACGCAGGCAGGCCAGATGCTTGGACACCGTCGACTGCGCCAGGCCGAGCTCCCCGGTCAGGTCGACGACCCGGGCCTCGCCGGTGGCCAGCCGGGCCACGATCCGCAACCGGGTCTCATCCCCCAGGGACCGGAACAACGCCACCACCGGGTTCACGCCCGCCGCAACCGCAGCGGTCACGCACCCATCCCCACCAATCGCCATAGCGCGATGATAGCGTCCAGGCGGCATAGTTTCAGAGAGGTAGCCCGTCGGCTGTGATCAGCTAGTGGTACCGGTAGCGGACACGCGAAGAAATCCTGCTGCTGGAATGGGAGCGTCATGAGGCTAGATACATCGCATGTCAGATCGGAGCCTCGCATTACAGGCAGCCGCTACGGTGAGAAAGTGCGAGAGGGAGTAACTCTGCGCCGGGATGCCTGCGAGCCGGGGCGTGCGGCCGGGTTGGGCGGACTTCTGCGGTGACCGCCTTGGATGCCCGGACACGCCGGTCCTTGGTGCGGCGGGGTTTTGCACTGGAGTGGGCCACGCTGGGGTGGAACGTGGCCGGGATCATCGTCTTGGCGTTCGCTGCGATTGCGGCCCGCTCGGTGGCGCTGGCCGGGTTCGGCCTGGACTCGCTGATCGAGATCGGGGCGTCCACGGTGGTGATCTGGGAACTGTCGGGCACCGGGGCCGGCCGTCAGCGCCGCAGCCTGCACCTGATCGGGTACGCGTTCGCTGCACTGGCCGTCTATCTCCTGGCGCAGTCCACCGCGGTTTTGGCTATGGGGTTTCACCCGCGGCATTCGGTGCCCGGCATCATCTGGACGGCGGTGACCGCCGCGGCGATGTTCGCGCTGGCGGCCGGGAAAGCCCGCACCGGCCGGGCGCTGGATAACCCGGTACTGCGAACCGAAGGCAAAGTCACGGTGATCGATGGCATCCTGGCCGTCGCGGTACTGGCCGGCCTGATCCTGAACGCGGTGGCGGGCTGGTGGTGGGCTGACCCCGCCGCCGGGTACGTGCTGGTCTACTACGCCGCCCGCGAGGTCCGCGAAATTTTCACCCCGCACGACGGCGCGGCTCCCACTGGCCCCCGCACTCCATGCTGAAATTGCTGGCCTTCGTCCTGCCGCTGGCCCTGGACTCTTTCGCCGTCGCGGCGGCCATCGGCGCTGCGCAGGCCACCACGGCATGGCAGCGGCTGCGTATCTCCCTGGTCTTCATGATCTTCGAGGGCGGGATGCCGCTGATCGGCTTGGGCCTGGGGAGCGCCCTCGCCCACGGAATCGGCCAGATCGCCGGCTACCTCGCCGCCGCCGCCGTCATCGGCATCGGCGCATGGATGCTGCTGCCCGGCGGCCAGGACGAGGAAGACCAGGCCGCCCGCCTCCCCGTCACTCGCGGGCTTGCCCTCCTCGGGCTCGGGATCAGCATCAGCCTGGACGAGCTGGCCATCGGGTTCAGCATGGGCCTGACCCAGCTCCCTGCTGTGATCGTCATCGCTGCCATCGCCCTGCAGGCATTCGCCGCCGCACAATTGGGACTGGCAGCCGGCGCTAAGATCGCCGAACGCTGGCGCGAACGCGCCGAACGGCTCGCCGGAATCACTCTCATCCTGCTCGGCATCTACCTACTCACCGAACAGCTCACCCGCTAAGAGCCATGCCCCCCGCCGCGTACTCAGATTCCAGGTAAACGGCACTGTCAGCTCATCGCCTGCAGCGGGACCTCAGGCGCCACGATGGACACCACTCCCCAGCGGGTCAGCCGACGGTGACGGGGATGACTAGTCCGGCGACGCCTGCACATAGCACCTACCCTCTCGGAGGATCTCGCGTTCAGGCCATCGCGGTGACGAGGGCGATGACCGCGATCAGCGCGGTGATCATGGACGCGTCGAGCCGGCCGGACTGGAGCCGTTTCGCGACCGCGACGGTGGTCATGATGAGACGGAACGCGGGCCGGAAGCCGTAGGTCTCGAAACCTCTACTCCGTCATCTTCGCCGGTGAGGACCGGCAGTTCTGGCAGCCCGGGCATGGGCACCGGCTCCCGCCCTATGCCAGAACTGAAGCCGCCCTGCGCGCCGCGGCGAAGCTGATCCGCAAGCTGCACGTGGCGTCCTCCGGCTTCCGGCCTGCCATCACCTGCTACCGCTTCCACCCGTACCCGCCCACGGCCGGAGAGATCGTCTCCCACGGCGACCTCGGCCCGTGGAACACCGTCTACCGGAACGGCGTTCCGGTAGCGTTCATCGACTGGGACGCTGCGCAGCCAGTCGACCCACTGACCGACCTCGCCAACGCGGCCTGGACCTTCGTGCCGCTCGCACCGCCCAGCCAGCTCGCCGGGGCAGGATTTGACCCGCTGCCTGATCTCCCGGCCCGGCTCCGCGCATTCCTGGACGCCTACGGGCTGCCCCACCGGAAGACCATCCTCCCAGCACTTGAGCAGAGTGTGAGCGACGAACCCGAACGCCTGCGTTGGCTCCAGCAGGTCTCGCCGGACCTCGCCCGCGCACTCTGAAGTGTCAGAGCCGACCGCGAGCGGTGCGACGCCCTTATAGCCATCGGCATCGCGGTTGCCCGTAGCGCGGGGCGCCCGGACGGGCGGGCTCCAGGCCTGAACTGAACCTGCAGCCCCGCCCGTCAGCGGGATCTAGCGTCCGGAGACCTCGAAAACGTAGGTGCCCCAGTTGTCGTAGGGATCCCAGTCGGCCTTGGGCGGGATGTACTCGGTGGCCAGCCAGAGACCGGAGCCGTCTGGGTCAGGCGCGACGAACGAGTAGTCTCCCCAGCGGGCCGTGCTGTACGGCGGCGCGTCGGAGAAGCTCAGGTGTGGGCCGCTTCCCGCCGCCACGGTCGTGATCCGGCCGGAGCCCAGCATCGTGTACGCGGCGCTGGGATTGATGGTCTTGCTGGTGATCGTGAAGACCATCGCGGCGGGTCCCCGCTGCTGGGGCTGCAGAGCAGGATAGAGGAGGTTCGCGCCCTTGGCGACGACGTATCCCTGGCTGGTCACGTTGGACCGGCCGGGGTTGATCTCGAACCAGGCGGCCGCGTCGGTGGTGGCCCCGTGCACGGTCACCGCGGCGTCCAGAGCTGTCCACAGCTCAACTCCGCGGTAGGTCCGGGTCACCTCGACCGGCGCGCTCATCCGGCTGTCGTCAGGGTTGAGGGCCGTTTCCGAGGTGATGGTATTCGTGCCCTCCGGACCGGCGTAGGTGTAGGTCGAGCCGTCCCCGGTGCTGGTCGCGGGGACGGGGAACGCGTACGGCTCGCTGGGCGCGGCGGCGCCGGTGAGCGTGGGCGCCCCGGAACCGCTCGTCACCGCGGAGGTGCCCGTCAGCGTCCATGAGCCGACCGAGTTGCCGACGGGGTTGTTGTCCCCGCTGGCCAGGAACGGGAAGGAGTTCACCAGGTAACCGGTACCGGAACCGGTGTTGATCGCGGGATCGAGCCCGGTCACCGGGATGCCGGACAGCGAGACCGGCCCGAGCACCGAGTCGCCGACCGTCTTGGCCTCGCTGACCAGCTGCGGCTTGGAGATGGCCAGGACGATGGCACCTTCGTAGTTCGATTCCGTCGGGCCGCAGTATTCGTCGGTGGAGATGATCAGCGCGTTGTTGTCGAACCCGGTCTTCGGCTGATCCCCGAAGCAGTCGGCTTTGGCCGGGCCGCCAAGTGAGGTGTCGAACTGGTAGGCGGCCACGCCGTGGGCGTTCATGACGGTCACGTCGACCGTGGTGTTGTTGTCGTCGGCGGCCGGCCCGGTGGCGACCGGGAAGCCGATCTCGGTGAAGTAGAAGCTCTGTGTGCCGGGGTCATACAGGCAGCGCACATCGCCCTCGGAGTAAGGATCCTGGAAGATGGTGGACAGGGTTACGTCCGGGCGCAGCGCCTTGCCGCTGGGGCTCGTCTCCTGGGCCGCGATATTGACCGGCTCCCAAACCGCTTTCGGGTGGCCGTTCAGGGTCGCGTCGTAGCCCACGCACAGTCCCTGGTCCGGTGGGGTGATCGGCGTCTTGTTCAGGCTGTCGGAGATCAGGTTGTCCATGCCATTGAACTGGTGGACCAGCCCGCCCCCAGCCGAGCCGCCAGAAGGGGTTCCCGCGCTGAGGGCCGCATTCGCGCTCGCCGACGGCGCCGCCGCGGCGCTCCCGGACGAACCAGCCGAACGCTGGGCGGCCAACGGGGCGAACACGTGCGGGCCCTGGTTGTGGAAGATGGAGGTGACCACCGGGAAGCTGGAAACGCTGCCCGCCTGGGTCAGCCGGGCCGCGGACCCGGGGCTGCCGTGATAGGTACCCGATGAGCTAGCGGCCGGGGCCGCGATGCCCGGTGATGTCGCAGCCACGGCTCCCGTGGCCGGAAGCAGCAGCAGGGGGCTGACGGCCGCCCCGACCGCAGCGATGAGCGAGGCACGTTTCAACTTATCCTCCCAGGTCCGCACGATAGCGGGAAGAACTCAACGCTAATCGCACCGAACCGGACAGGGAAGACCACTACAGCGATCAGTGGGTTATCGGTGCCCTAACGAGATCTGCGACGTCGACCGACTCGAACTGACTGGAGTAACCGGAAGCTCCCCTCGTCTCAATCGGGCGAGGTCGCCGTGCCATTAGCGTGCCATTAACACCGGCCACAAGCGGTGCGCCGCGGTTAGCTACAGATGGGCATCAATCCAGCTGAGGCCGTAGCTCATGGCTGATAACGGCGATTTGCAAGCAGGGGGTCAGGGGTTCGAGTCCCCTAAGCTCCACCTCCTACCAGGCAAAACACCCCAGTTCTGATCATGAGCAGGGGTGGTCGTGCCATTAGACTGTTTCACCTGCCTCGCCGCCTCGATCGGTCGCGGGAAATCAGGTGCTGTCCGGCCCTGTGCCAGCATGACGGCTGTGGTGCAGCCCCGCTCCGGGCAACGTCCGCTGGACCAGTGGTTCGCCGTGACCATCGACTGCGACGACGCCGACGCGATGGCCAATTTCTATCCAAGGGGCCGATGTAGTCACACATCGAGCTCGTCGTCGACGATCTGGACACCGCCGCCGAGGAGATGAGCCGCCTGGGCGCACGTGTCGCTCGCCGGTCACCAGAACCCAGATAACCCTGATCTGCTGGTCCTCCTGGACCCAGCAGGACACCCCTTCGCCTGATCCGAGCAGCGCTGCTAAGGCTGAGTAGGCAGCGCTTGCCGAGGCCTATCCGCACTGGAGCGGTATTCCGCTGTGCATTCCAGGCAAGCAGCGATGCTCGATGATCCTGTGGCCAGCTGCCAGGAGGTCGAGTCCGACCGGGCGCGACGGTTTTGCGATGCGCCGTGCTTGTTGGCTGCAGCTAATGCCGTCGGGCCTGGCCACCCGGCTGTGGTCAGCGTGCGCCCATCCTGGAACCCACAACCGGGCTCTCGCTTCGCTCGCCCGGGCGGCCAGAGACCTTTCCGCGCCTCGTGACGCGCGCCTCAGGCGGTGAAAGGATCGCGGTACGCAGGGCGATCTGGCCTATGGGCAGCCCGGGACTGCGAACCCGGACCGCACCCGCTCCCTGTTCGGGCAGGCCATGGGGTTGGTCGCGATCACCGCCGGGTGCTTCACGCTGGCGGCCTACCTGAACCGCGGCAGCAGCTACGCGGCCGGCTGCGTGGGCTATATGGCCGCGTACGCCTGCCTGGTGGCCATGAAGTTCACGGTCCGGCGCTCAACGCCTGCCGCGACCGTGCTGCTTCAGGACCCACCCTTGCACGCGGAGCCGCTAGCGACCCAGCGACCCAGCAGGCCTGACGGCAAGGGCCAGGCCTGAAGGCCAGGCTCGGAAACGCGCGGCAAACCTCTGCGGCACTCAGGACGCAGGGCCGCCAGGGTCCAGCGTGACCACAGCACCCTTGATTTCAGCGAGATGATTGACATCCACTCGGCGGTAGATCAACTTCCACACGCCGTTACGGCGTTCGAATTTGTCGTCGAACAAGGCGGCGCCTGTCACATAGCTGCCATCAGCCATGACGAACATGACCCCGCCTCGGCCGAGGCCGGTAGCCGTGTCCGGACCGGTGAACGTAACCTGCTCGTTCGGCGTGAAGTGATTGGTGACTTGAAAGGCTTTCCACACTCCCTGGACCCAATCCAGGAGATCATCGTGGCCACGGCAGATGCGCTTGGGATGGTCCACGTCGTAAACCGCGTCCTCATGCCAGGCCCGCAGCCATTGCTCCGCATCCCGGCGGTCCATGCCATAACCGTAATCATCGACCGCGTACTGGATTTGCGAACGATCTTCGAGCCGAGCCGAGTTTGATGTTTCTGGTGTCGTCATTACGCACGCCTCTCGCCAGTTCCTGCATCGGCTGGGATCCCTAACGCTCCGTCATCTTGGCGGGCTGCTTCCAGCTACCGGAGCTGACGTTACGGCCGGGTAAACTGTATGCAGTTTCAGGAAGCATCGTCAAGAGATCAGACCGGAGCCGTGAGCCTGGTGCTGTCAACTGCTCTCGACGCTAAACCGACAAGCGTGAGCTCCCAGATGACCACCAAGGCTGACCACAACGGGATCCATCAGAGGCCGATCCCAACGGACGTGTTGGAGGTTCCGGCCCAGGTGAACGACGGTGCCCGACAGTCCGGACGTATTTTGCAAGCAGAGGGCCAGGGGTTCGAGTCCCCTAAGCTCCACTCCTACCAGGCAAACGCCGCGATCCTGACCATGGGCCGGGGCGCTCGTGCCATTAAGGTGCCATAGCCTGTTTTTGTCAGCGTCTCCGCCGTCCTGTCGTCATCGTCCGGACCGGGATTGACAGCTTCCCTGCGTCCGTAATCCGCCTGTCGAGGGCGTCAGCGATCATGCGGTCCGCATCGGCTGTCGCGTGCTGATAGATCATCGCGGCGTGGGCGCTGTCGTGCCCCATTCGCGCCTTGAGGTCGCCCAGGCGGGCGTTGGGCGCAGCCAGCAGCCCGGCCCCTGGTGTCTCATGTCGGTCAGTCAGTGCCATGCGGGTTGATCGGATCCGGTAACGGCGGCCATCAAGATTTGCGCGATGGCGGTCACGAGGCTGAGCCCGCGGCGGTCGGCGCAGCAGGTCGCCAGAATTTGCCCGACATAGCTCACAAGCGTATGATTCTTTCAAATCGGTGCGGAGGGCCCGTTGCTCCCGCCGTCCAGTGATCCGCTGAGAGGAAGATTCATGTCTGAGATCGGCGACGTGAAGTTTGATTTCACCGAGCGGGTGGTGCTCGTCACCGGGGGCGGGAGCGGTATCGGACGTGAGGTCGCAGCAGCCTTCGCGGGCGCGGGGGCAGCCGTCGTCATCGCGGGCCGTTCCAAGACCAGGCTCGATGAGGCGCTGCAGTCCATGCCCGGGGGCGTGTCAGCCGTCCAAGCAGACGTGTCCCAGCGCACCGAGGTGGAGGCGCTGGTCGCCGCGGTGGTCACCGAGCACGGCAAGCTGGACATCGTGGTCAGCAACGCGGCCAGCTACGTGCCGGGCGACATCACCGGAATCGCTCCCGGGGACTGGGAGACTCTCCGGTCGGCTAACATTGATGGGTTCTTTCACCTCGCTCAGATTTCCCTGCCGTACCTGGCGCAGACCGGAGGCTCCTTGATCGCGACATCGAGCGTCTCCGGCATCGGCGGCGACTGGGGCTCGGCCATCTACAACGCGAGCAAGGGTGCGGTCAGCCTCTTCGTGAAGTCCCTGGCCCTCGACTGGGGCGGCCGGGGCGTTCGCGTCAACGCGGTGGCGCCCTCGGTCACCAGGACAGAACCGACCTTTGGGGTCTTCGACAACGCCGGGGTGCGGGCCCTGTTTGAAGCGCGCGTGCCACTCGGCAGGCTGGCCGAGACAACCGACATCGCACCGGTGTTCCTGTTCCTCGCCAGCGACGCGGCCCGATACGTCACCGGCGTTGTCCTGCCCGTGGACGGCGGCACGTCGGCTTCCAACGGCCAGGCGCGGCCGCCCGTCGCCGGCTGAAGCCGGGCCCGATCAAGCGTATGGCCGGCGCTCCCTACGGGGGAGCGCCGGCCATTTTGCTGGCTGCGCCTTGGGCTCCTGCGCTCATTAGACTTGGCTACCACTGAGGTCGATGGAGACGATGACAGGCTCCGGTAGCGCGTGGTTGCCCTCGCCGCGTGGCAGGATGGTGCGCTTGGTGGGGACAATGATGCCGGCGACCTCCTGGAACCCGCTGACGTAGTGAATGCCAGGGGTCCCGCCGAGCACGTCGACGACGTAGTCGCGCCGCCGCAGCAACCCACGGTCGTCGATGTAGACCACCTGGCTGGCGCTGTGCGACGCCAGATACGCCGGATAGGTGACGTGCAGCCGGCGCCAGGTCTCATCGCCTTCCTGCCACGGTTCGCCCTCCTCCGTTTGGACGCCCGGGAGGGTCAGCGAGTAAGGCTCGGTGAGGTAGGTCCACATGGCGTAGCCGGCGAAGTAGCCGAGCTGCAGCGGCGTCCAGGGAGTCTCCAGGGTGTGGCCGGCGAACGACGCCCGGGGGCTGAGGAGCTCATCTTTGACTTCGCCCTGGAGGGTCTCGACGGCGACCCGGTCCGGTTCGAAGGTCACCCGCAGGTCGGCCGCGGTGAACGGGGTGAAGGACGTGCGCTCACGCTGCACCTCCACGGTGACCTGGCCGTCGTCGAGAATGCCCGCCACCTGCTTGGCCTGCCAGGTGATACCGCCGAAGCGCTTGCGCGCCGAGATGGAACGGACCTGCTCCCAGCGGGCGCGGCCACCATAGGCGTCGAGGACCTGATCCAGCAAAGCTGCCATCGTGCTCACCTGTTTCTCCGGCGGCCAGCCGCCGGGTCGTGTCGCCGGGTGACCGGTCCGGCACCGGGGCCGCGTCTCATCACGCGATCCTTCGACATAATCATAGCAGCTTTGAGTATGTCAACATGTTACAGTTGAATGAGTCGTGGCATCTCAAAGATATTCATTGATAATTGGAGAAAGAAGTGAAACCGACTGACGCGAGCGAGGAACTTGCCCTGCTGCGGGACGCTGACCGCCGGGCGCGCGCCTACACAGCTGGCATCGGCTCCCGGCGGGTCTTCCCTGCCGCCGAGGCGATCGACGGCCTGCAGGCCTTCGACGAGCCGCTACCCCAGGCTGGCGCCGAGCCAGTGTCGACTCTGCAGCTGCTCGACGAGCACGGCACGCCCGCGACCGTCGAGACCAACGGCGCCCGTTACTTCGGCTTCGTCACCGGCGCCAGCCTCCCGGTGGCCGCGGCAGCCGACCGTCTGGTGCTCCCCTGGGACAACGCCGGGCTGGGGCATGTGACCTCGCCGGCCGCGGCGAAGGTGGAGGCGGTAGCCGGGCGGTGGCTGCTCGAGATCCTCGACCTGCCGCGCGAGAGCGCCGTCGGCTTCACCACCAGTGCCAGCACCGGCACGCTGATCGCCCTGGCCACCGCCCGCCGGACCGTGCTGGCCCGGCACGGATGGGATGCCGACCGCCACGGGCTGCGGGATGCACCCCAGGTCCGCGTCGTCGTCTCCGAGCTGGCTCACGTCTCGGTCACGAAAGCACTGCGGGTTCTGGGTTTCGGGCAGACGGATGTCATTCCAACCCCGGTTGACGTATACGGGCGGGTCGACCCGGCCCGGCTACCCGCACTCGACGACGCCACCGTCCTGGTCCTGCAGGCTGGCGAGGTGAACACCGGGGAGTTCGACCCCTTCGACCAGCTGGTGCCGGCCGCCCGGGACGCCGGCGCATGAGTGCACGTGGACGGCGCGTTCGGCCTGTGGGCCCGGGCCTCGGCGCACCGCGGGCTGACCGAAAAGGTAGATAGAGCCGACAGCTGGACCGTCGACGGCCGCAAGTTGCTCAATACGCCGTATGACTCGGCGATGGTAATCGTGCGGGAGCGGGATGCCCTGGCCGCCACGATGAACTCCGACGCCGCCTACTCCACCGCCTCGGCCGACGCGCAGACGAACCTCACGCTCGAGTTCTCTCGCCGTCCGCGCGGCATTCCTGTCTGGGCCGCGCTGCGTACCCTCGGCCGGGACGGGGTCGCCGGATTGGTCGACCGGACCGTGGCGCTGGCCGCCGAGGCCGCGCAAGGGCTGCGGCAGGCCGGGTACACCGTGGTTAACCGAGTGGTGCTGAACCAGCTGATCGCACGAGCGGGCACCCCTAAGGAGACCACCCGTATCGTCGCGGCCGCCCAGGCCAGCGGGCAGACGTGGTTCGAGTCCAGCGAATGGCAAGGCGAACCAGTGCTACGCATCTCGGTGTCCTCGTGGCGGACAACCCCCGCCGACCTGAGGGCCCTGGTCGATTTGCTGCGCGGTCTCCGCCAGGCCTGACCCCATTCCTCCCCGCGGCGCCCCGGCAGCCTGGCGCCGGCGCCGGCCGCACGGAAACCGCCGACCGTACCGGAAAGAGCCTAACGATATTTGCTACCTCAAATTAGCGGCCTGACTCTTCAGCCGCTGGCGGTGAGACCGCAGGTTGGCGGTGTTTCCGCACGTCTTCACGTCGTGCCAGGTCCGGCTGACGTTTTTCGACTGGTCGAAGAACGCCGTCCGGCAGTCTTCATTGGCACACACCTTCAGCCGGTCACGGCGGCCCTCAAACTCAGCGACGGCCAGCTGCACGAGCACATACGAGCGAACAAGGTCTGCTCCCTGACCCTGCGCCTCGACCCGGACGCGGGCGCGCTCGTCGAGGGCCAGCCCGGCGATGCCGCGGGCCACGGTCTCAGCGTCAGCGTCGTCCATACTCCGACCGTCGCCAGCGGCTTTATCGCGAGCAGCGGCGCGCAGCCCCGTATGCAGGTCTTCCCGGAAGAGGCGCAGGTCGCGCAGGTCATGCTCGGACAGCAGCAACGCATCAGCCGGAAGAGAAGTCCCTTGCTGCCCCAGCGTCGCAAGCGCCCCGTCGAGCCACTCCTGCGCCGAGCCATGATCGGCAAGGAGATCGGGCAGCAGGGGCCGCCCGGCCGGAGCGGTGTTGAGAAAGTCCTCCACGAACCCGAGCCCGCCAGGGGCAAAGCTGTCGCTGTATCGGGCCGAAGCGGGCCACCTGACCGCCGGCATCGTTGATGTCACTTGTCCTCCGCACTGCGGCCAGTCGCATGGCGCGCCTCCGCCGGTGCGGGTCACCAGCCTATGACTCTGTCAGGTTAACCACAAATTCCTCAGACTTCTTCCGTTCGGATCTTTACGGTGACTCGCCGCAGCAATGGCACTGCTCACGACTGCTGCCACTCAGCGAGGAAGTCCGCAGCTGGCCGGTTCCGCTGCGCCCGGCGATCCAGCGGTCGCGGCGGCGCCCACACCCTGACAGCTCGTGCGGGCTCCGCAGTATGGAGTGGCGTGGCGGCCAAGACCGTGCCATTAGCGTGCCATTAACACTGGTCACTGTCGGTACCCCACGGTTAGCTACAGCCGTACAACAGCCCAGCTCACAGCCCATCACCCGACTGATAACGGCGATTTGCAAGCAGGGGTCAGGGGTTCAAGTCCCCTAAGCTCCACTCCTACCAGGCGGGTCTGGGTCTGCCGTGCTCGTCGCGGTAGAGGCGGCACAAGATGGATGGCTTCTGCCGGGGGCGGGCGAAGGGATCGGCGCCATTTGCCAGTAGTATCGGTGAGCCGGTCATACCCAGGCGTTCGGCGTCTTCCTCGGTCGTCACGACCTGGCGGGTGATCTGAAGGTCGGCCCTATCGTGGGCCAGGTCAGATATCCGGGCCGTGAGGACTGCTGCATTCGGGCAGTCCGCCACTTGGAAGATCTCCAGTCCATCATGCCTCCGCGCCTCTCGTAACTGCCGGTTGTGCTTGGTAGCATGCCTGCTGTACCGCACTGGTAGCGGCCTCCGTCATCTCGCGTTCCGCATTTCGTGCCGAGGAGGCCACTGATGTCAGCTATCAAGGTGCGCCCGTTCCATCGCAGCGACCGGGAACAGCTCACCGGGCTGGTGAATGCTCACGCCGGGGCAGTGCTGCCAGGCATGAGCGCGTCGGCCAGCAGCATCTTGTCCGCGCTGGAGCGGCAGCCGGGCGAGTTCATCGAGGATCCCTGGGTCAGTGAGCGGTTGACTCTTGTCGCCTGGCAGGGTGACCGGATCGCCGCCGCCGCCCATCTGCTCCGGTACTTTCCCAACGAACGGGCCGGGTCAGCCTTCCGGGATGCTGGGGAGATTCACTGGCTGGTGTTCTGGCCCGAGGCCCCCGCAGGGAATCCCCACTGGCACGATGCCACCGAGGCCGCAGAGGCGCTCATCGCCGCCTGCATCCGCCAGCTGGAGCAGTGGGGCGTGGCCCGCCAGCACGCGGGCGGGGAACTGCCCGTCCGCGGCGTCTACGGAGTGCCCGAGCAGTGGCCGCACATCAGCGCGCTGTACGAGCGGGCCGGATTCGCCCACACCGGGCACACGGAGATCGTTTACCTGGCCCGGGTCAGCGACTTGCGCCGCCCCGCTGGTTCTCCCATCGAGGGTCTGTGCGCGCGCCGCTCGGCCGGGATGAACGGAACCCGCCTGTCCGCCATGCTCGGCCAGGACACGATCGGCTTTATAGAGGTCGAGATATTTGACGACCAGGAGCGCCGGTCGCGGCACGGCAGCTGGGCTGACATCGGCAACCTCCAGGTGACCGGGACCTACCGCCGCCAGGGTGTGGCAACGTGGTTGCTCGGCCAGGCCGCTGACTGGCTGGACCTGGCTGGGGTCGGCCGCCTTCTCGACTACGCCTGGCTTCAGGGCACCGGCCCTGGCGGCCTAGACCATGTGGGCTACCGGGCATTCCTCGCGGCCGCCGGGTTTCGCGAAATCACCCGCACCCAGCGTGGATGGAGCCGGGCAGCCACCGGAACAGGCCACCATCAACCCGGTCCGGGAACGTCATAGCTGCACGCTAGCCTGCTGACAAAGCCGCCCGCGGAACGCGGGCCCGGGAGGAGACGACACGGTGGACAGCAACGACCCCGTAGCCAGGGCCGCCGTTCACGCAATCCGCACGGGTGACACCACAGCACTGGCCAGCCTGCTGAGCCAGCATCCCGGCCTCGCATCCGAACAGATCCACGAGACCCGGACGCCGCTGCACGTGGTCACGGACTGGCCTGGCTACTTTCCCGCCGGCCCGGCCACCGTCCGCCTGCTCATCGAAGCAGGCGCCGACCCCAACGTCGACTCGGGAGGAAACCAGCCCGAGACGCCTCTGCACTGGGCAGCCAGCAGCGACGACGCCGACGTCGCCGAATCGCTGATCAGCGGCGGCGCCGACCTTGAGACGCCCGGCGGGTCGATCGGCACTCCGCTGGACAACGCGGTCGGCTACGGGTGCTGGAACGTCGCCCGCCTCCTCGTCCAGCGCGGTGCCCGGGTCGACAAGCTCTGGCAAGCCGCTGCCCTCGGGGTTATGGCGCGCGTCGAGGAACTCCTGGCCGCCACCCCGCCCCCGCCAGCAGACGACATCAACGAGGCATTCTGGCAAGCCTGCCACGGTGGCCAGCGCCGGACCGCCGAGCGCCTGCTGGCCAGCGGCGCCGACCCGAACGCAACACCCGGCTACAGCGACCAGGCGCCCGCCGAGGCAGCTGCAGACCTTGGCACCCAACGAGAGAACCTCATCACCTGGCTACATGGCCAAAAGCCAGATCAGGCCGGGCAATAACGTGCCAATAGAACCTCCGGTCACCGAAGCCGCCGTGCCCGTAACGTGCCCGATAAGGAGGTGATTAGCGGTTAGTCACGGCCACTCACGGGGACGTCACAAGGCCTTTCACCTCCAAAATCCGAGACCAGGGCATCCGGTCAACGATCTTTGCCAGCAGGGGGTCAGGGGTTCGAGTCCCCTAAGCTCCACCAGGGACGGCGTTCCGGCCCGGACCGGACCCTGAAACGGGCCGTTGACTACCGTTCCTGACCACAGTGCCGGTTCATTCGGTGCCGCCGAGCAGCTCGTTGAGCTTGGTGATCGCGTCAAGGGCGCACCTTCGGCGCGTCGAGCTGCCGCGCCCGGTGGCCCGGGTGACCGACCGCACGCGGTGCTCGCCGTCTCTCCCGGTGCCGCGCCCGGCCGCGAGGACTAGGCCGTAAGGCACGCGCCAGTAGCGCCATGGCCGGGGAGAACGTCACCGCGGCGGGGGCGGAACGCCGCGCATTGTCCGGGCCGCCCCCTCCACCCGCAAGGGCACCTGAAGATCCTTCTAACCGCTGCGCAGAAAGGATCTTCAGACTTACCCTTGCACGCGGAGCCTCTAGCGACCCAGCGGGCCTGACGGCAACGGCCAGGCCCAAGGCCAGGCCCGAAGCGCACGCGGCGAACGTTGCAGAATGGGTTATGATCCTGCCATGGGCCGCTATGGCGAGCACTTGCACGACTCCTGGAAGTGGTTTCTTCATCTGGGCCTACTTGACAAGGTATTGATTGGCAGCATTCCAGTTGTAATCGGCCTGGCACTTGCAGCGATTCTTGTGAGTGCTATAGCCACTTATTTTTTTCTGCGCATAGGTTTCTGGCGCCCCGAGCTGGAAATCGACTGGATAGTAAATGTTTTTGACGTCATATATATACTGGCTGTGATAGCGCTATATCTTTGTTGCATTCCGGCGGTCATGATGCTGATTACCTTTGTTTTTTTCGGTTAAGATTTATCTGGCCCAGACTCGTGATGTGTAGTTCGCGCCAGATTCGGTGGCCGTCACCCGGTTCGGCATCGACAGTAACGGCACATTATTTCGCGGTCGGCTAGCCTCGGGCACGCACTGAGGAGGCGGAGTGGGACTTGGGCCAGTCGGCTTTGACCTGGACATGACGCTGATCGACTCACGGCCGGCCATCATGGCCGCGTTCGAGGCGATGTCCAGGGACATGTCCGCAAGCATCGACCTGGACGCCGTGAACGGCCGGCTCGGGGTCAAGCTGGAGGACGAGCTCGCCTACTGGTTCCCGCCGGAAGGCATCGCTGAGGCGGACGAGCTGTTCACGCATGTGCACGGCCAGGAGAAGGCCGAGGTGCTGCGCAGCATCAGGGCGGCGGTCTATGTCGGCGACACCCCGCCGGACATCACCGCGGGAATCTCGGCGGGCGTGCGCGCGGTCGGCGTCGCGACCGGCTCGTTCACCGCGGCGGACCTGCGCCGCGCGGGCGCGCAGCCGGTACTGGCCACGCTGGAGGCGTTCCCCGCCTGGTATCAAGAGCTAAACGATCTTCACTTACGTGGTTACAGAGGGGGTGCTAGACCTCGACGCGGTAGTTCAACGTCAGATCGGCAGCGTTCTGGCCTCGGATACCCCAGTTGACCCTGGGTGTCTCGGTGATGGTGATCTCGAGGCTGTGCGGGCTGATGCCAGCCTGGCCGGCCAGCCGGGACCGGATCTGGGCCACCACTGTGGCCCGAAGCCCGAGCAAAGCCCCCAGGCGCTTCCGCGACGTCGGCGTCGAGACTCTGCCAGTAGCCGCATAGACAAACATTCGTCGATGGGAGGAATGTAAGCATCTAAACGGGGCAACTGCCGCGAGTCGTTCCGCGCAGAGGGAGCAATATGACCAGACTGCGTACGGCGCTCAGCGCCGTACTCCTCCTCGCCGGACTCGTGTCCGTCTCCGCCTTCACCACACCGGCGAGCGCCCGCTCCGTGACCGCACCGCCCTACCACAACCCGATGAGCTTGATCCTTCCCAGCGGCGCGCACGCGGAGAGTTGCGCCGACCCGTTCGTGCTTCGGGTGCCGACGGGCGCGGTGACGAACTGGTATCTCTATTGCACCTCTGACCCGCTCACCAGCAGTGAGCGGGACGCGCAGGGCCACCTGGTCATCCATAACGTTCCGACGTATCACTCGGTCGACCTCACGCACTGGCATTACGTCGGTGACGCGTTCCCGACGAAACCGTCGTGGATCACCGGCGGCATGTGGGCGCCCGACGTGGTGCACCACAACGGCCGTTACTACATGTACTTCACGGCGTCGAGCACGAACATCAGCGGCAGTAGCTGCCCGCCCAGCGCCGGTTGCTCCGCCATCGGCGTCGCGACGAGTTCGTCGCCCGTGGGTCCGTGGCAGGTGAGCGACACCCCTGTCGTCCCGCCGGACGCCGTCGGCCACTCGAAGTTCGACCCTGAGGTCATCTTCGTACATGGCACGGGCTACCTGTATTACGGCAGCTACTTCGGCGGGATCTTCGCTCGCACCCTGAGCGCGGATGGCCTGTCCTCTGACGCCTCGTCGGAGAAGCAGATCGCCATCGATAACCGCTACGAAGGCACGTTCATCGTGCAGCACGGCGGCTGGTATTACTTCATGGGTTCGGCGTCGAACTGCTGCAACGGACCCTTGAGTGGTTACGCGGTGTTCGCCGCACGGTCGCGCTCGCCACTGGGGCCGTTCGTTGACCGGGACGGCGTGTCGATTCTCACCAGCCGCGTCGGCGGTACGCCTGTCCTCACCCAGAACGGCAACCGGTGGGTGGGCCCCGGCCACAACGCGGTGGTCACCGACTACAGCGGGCAGCAGTGGATCGTTTATCACGCGATCCCGCAGGACAACCCGTATTTCGCCGGCCAGACCGCAATCAACCACCGGCCCGTGCTGATCGACCCGCTGGACTGGCGCGATGGCTGGCCCACGACCCGGGGCGGTCGCGGCCCGTCAGATCAGCTCATGCCCGGGCCGGCCGCACAGCCGGGGGAGACAACCGCCTACCGGCCGCACTTCGTGTCGACGCCGCAGCCAGGCGCGAAGATCGCGCGGCTGAGCGACGACTTCAACGGCACGTCGCTCTCGTCGCAGTGGACGTGGGTGCGGCCGCCTGACCCGTCGACCTACTCGGTCAGCGGTGGTGCGCTGCACTGGCAGATCCAAAACGCCGACCTGCACCCGGAGACTCCCAACTCAGCGCTCGCGTCGGCGCTCACTGAACCGGCGCCCCAGGGTGACTACATGGTCGAGACGCGGTACTCGAGTGACGAACCGACCGACGTCTGCTGCTACAACTACGCCCAGGGTGCATTGCTCGCGTACAAAGACGACGGCAACTACATCAAGCTCGATGTCTTCTCCAACTGGGAAACCCGGCAGATCGAGTTCGGCAAGGAAGTCACGCCGGTGCCGACGGGATATCCGCACTACGGCAACGGCGTCGGCGGCCCGGTAGGTAGTTGGACCTGGCTGCGGATCGTCCGCCATGTCGCGGCCGACGCCGACTACTACACCGCTTACACCAGCATCGACGGCACGAACTGGGACCGTGCGGAGACGTGGCGGCAAAACCTCGGCTCCAACGAGAAGATCGCGCTGGCGTCGATGGGTGGTCCGGGCGGCTTCACGAGCACGTTCGACTACGTGCACGTCTACCGAGTGAAGTGAAGGACGGGGTTCCCTAGTGACACAGGTCGTATCCGCCCTGACAGCAGACGAGGTCAATGACCTGCGCGATCGGATCTACGCCGAGGGCGTCGCCGGGTTGAAAGGGGCGTTCCCCGTCGAGTGGGTCGACCAGCTTCGTAAGGACGTCGACCGGGCCTTCGTTGAGGCCCGGTCCCGTCCGCACGGTGCCGTCGGCCGGGGGCCGAATCGCTATTACACAGAAATCCATCCCGAGCAGATCCGCGGGTTCGTCGAGCTCGCGACGCACCCGTGGATCACCGCGGTTTGTGAAGCGGTGCTCGGGCCGGAGTACCGCATCGTCGAGCTCGGCTTCGACGTTCCGGGGCACGGCGCGATGAACCAGCCGTGGCATCGGGACTTTCCCATGCCAGAGATCACTGAACGCGAGCGCGTCCTCGACTCGCTCGCTATCAACGTGACGTGCGTCGACACCGAGCCCGACATGGGCCCGTTCGAGGTCGCGCCGGGTACCCAGTGGGATGCCGGTGACGATTTCGAGCAGGGCATGTTCCCGCCGGAGTCAGCGTACAGCCGCTACGAAAAACGCGCCCAGCGGAAGTTCCCCTCCCGCGGGGATGTATCCATCCGCTCCGCGCTCACCATTCACCGCGGCACGGCGCACGCCTCGCAGAAGCCGCGGCCGGTACTCGTCCTCGGGGTCGACGCTCCTGGCGCCATCAACGCCGAACGGCATGACCTCGCGGTCACGCGGAATTTCTGGGACAGCATCCCGGACTCGCTACGCGCGCACCTCGACTGCCCCGTCGTCGACGAGCTGCGCCCGATTACCCAGAAGCACACGATCGAGGGCCTGGTGATGGGTGAGGCCTGACGGGAGCTTCGTCAGGAGGCTGCCAGGGCACGATTACCAGCTCCGATACCGCCATGCTTCCGCCTCCGTGCCACCTGGCGCCTACCTCTGCTGAGGTATGAGCCGCCCACATGGTTCAGGCCGGCGCCTGGCGTCTTATGTCAGTCAGTGCCACGCAGTTCGATCGATCCGGTGACGGCGCCCATCAAGATTCGCGCGATGGCGTTCACGAGGCTGAGCCCGCGGTCGTCACAAGCATGCAGTGCAGCCGGTTAGGGGTGCGTCGCCCACCGAGTCTTTTGGTGTGTACGGCTGGACCGGATCATTTTGGCGGCCGCTGCCCGTGAGACAAGACCTTGATGAGCAAGCTGACGCCGTCCGCGGCGCCGTTGAGGCCCTTTCCGGCTCGCATGCGTCCGCCGGACTCGAGATCGATGAGGCCATGTGCCGAGGCAAAGATCAGGCCAGCCAGATCAGCGGCCGGTGTGGTGGGCAGATCGCCGGCTGCCTGGCATTCCGCAACGATCGCGGCGAACTCGGTGAAGGAATCCATCGCGGCTTCTTCGAGCTCGCCGCGTCGTGCGGCGATCGCCGGGTCGCTGTAGAGCAGCCGGTACCGCGCCGGGAACTGCTGGCCGTAGCTGAGGAATGAGCCGAGCGCGCGCTTGAGCTTGGTGAGCGGTTTGACGCGTTGCTGTCGAACCTGGCTGAACGATTCGGCGAGTGCCCGGAAGTCGCGGACGGCGACGGCGGCCAGCAGGGCGCTTCGGTCGTCGAAGTGCCTGTAGGGAGCGTTCTGGGAGATGCCGGCTGCCTTGCCTACGGCGCGGAGCGTCACCGCGCTCTCTCCGCCTTCATCAAGAAGGGCGGTAGCGGCGTCGATCAGGCGTTCCCTGGTCGGCTTCATGCCGCGGGCCGGGAGGCCCTGCTGAAGAAGATGGCCCGGATGTTCGCGGTCATGATCCCTCTCCGGTTGACGCAGTACACGCCAAGTTGACAACGTACACGTTTACAGCGTACACATGATTCTAGCGGAGGACGCGGCCGCTGGCCGCACCGCCAGGCCGGGCGTCACCGCTTCCCCGGCGCCCGGGACCGATCACATGCGGGATAGACGCCGGACCGGCCCAGTCTCGCGACAGCGCCGCCACGTGCGGGCCTACCGCACCACATACGTCATCTAGTGGAGGTTTCCGTGCCTGAGAACACCCAGCTCGCCGTCGTGACCGGGGCCTCGTCCGGCATCGGGTACGCGACAGCCCGCACCCTCGCTGCGCGCGGGTTCCACGTCCTCGCCGGGGTCCGCAGCGAAACAGACGCCCAGAGACTTACCGGCAAGAATGTGGAGGGGGTCATCCTCGATATCACCGACCCGGCGCACGTGGCGGCCATCGCCCACCGGATCGGGAACGACGCTGCCGGGCGGCCGCTGGCCGTTCTCGTCAACAACGCGGGCGTCGCTCTCAACGCCCCGGTCGAGACCCTGCCAATCGAGGAGTGGCGGCGGCATTTCGAGGTGAACTTCTTCGGGCATGTCGCCGTCACCCAGGCCCTGCTGCCGGCGCTCGTGGCCGGACGCGGGCGGATCGTCAACATCTCCTCCATTGGCGGCCGTGTCGCCTTCCCGACCTACGGCGCCTACGCCGCCTCAAAGTTCGCCCTGGAGGCGGTGAGCGATGTCCTGCGCCGCGAGGTGGGCCGGTACGGCGTGCACGTCATCGTTATCGAGCCAGGGACGGTCAACAGCGCGATGTGGGGGAAGGGACTGACCAATATTCAGGAAGTCGCTTCCAAGTTTGCTGCCGGGGCCACCGGCGCCCAGAAAGCCCGCTACAGCGACCTGCTGGCTGCGATGACCAAGCAGGCCGAGGCCAACGTGCGGAACGGGAACGGCATCGACCCGGCCCGCGTCGCCACGCTGATCGCCGATGCGATCCAGGCCCGCAGGCCCCGGGCCCGGTACCTCGCCGGCCGCGACGCCAAACTCCTGGCCCGCATCACCGCCCTGCTCCCCGACCGGGCAGTCGATCGCCTGGTGGCCAGGAACCTCGGCCTCCGCCAGCCCAGCGCACCAGCTACGGCATCACAGGCACCCAGGAATGCGGCCGGCCCAGCGACTGGCTGAGGTACGACGGACGAACATCAGGGTGTTCCCCGAGACTGATGATGGGCTGGTGCGTTCGCCGCCGCCCGGAGCCGCCGCCCTAGCCTGAAGGCCAGGCCCGGGGCTCGCCATCCCAGCCCCGCCAGTCCCGCGCCATCTCACTGAAGAACTTCTCAAACCGCTGATGTAGTTCCACCGTGACCGAGGCACCGAGCAGAGCTGCGGCTCGGATCAAATCCCGGTAGGTTCGAGTCCCCTACGCTCCGCTTCTACCAGTCAAAAACACCCCAGTTCTGATCATGGCCGGGGTGCCCGTGCCATTAACGTGCCACTAGCCTGTCTTCGCCAGTGTCCTGGCCGCCCCATCGTCATCGTCCGGGCCACGATTGGCAGCCTTCCTGAGTCTTCGATCCGCTTGCCGAGCGCGTCAGCGATCATCCGGTCTGCCTCAGCTGTCGCGTGCTGTTCGATGTACTGGCGCCGGACGCGGACTGTCCGCGCGTCCAGGCCTGGGCGCCGATCTGGGCGGCGTCCCAGGGGCTGCCCAGCGGCGGGGTGTAGGACAGGTCCAGGTCACTGAGCCCGTCGACGGTCATGCCGTGGAAAATGGCGGTCGCGGCGATGTCGACCCGCTTGGCGATCTCGGCGTTCTTGTCGCCGAACAGCTGCAGCCCGAGTAGACGCCCCGTCTGGCGGTCGCCGGTGACCCTTATGGCGATGCGGTGGCTGCCGGGGTAGTAGGCCTTGTGATCGTCGGCTTCTGAGCCCACCGTCACCGGGTCGAAGCCTGCGGCCCTGGCTTCGTGGTCGCGCAGACCGGTGCGTGCTGCGGCCTGGCCGAAGATCTTGACGACCTGGGTGCCGAGGCTGCCGGCGAACTCCCGGTGCCCGCCGCAGGCGTTCTCCCCAGCGACCCGGCCCTGCTTGTGCGCGGTGGTGCCGAGCGGCAGGTAAGTCTGGCCGAGCAGCCGGTGGTGGGTGACCACGCAATCTCCGGCCGCGAAGATGCCCGGCAGCCCGGTCTGCATTTCCCGGTCGACGGCAATCGCGCCGCGGGGGCCCAGCGTTGCCCCGGCGCTGACGGCCAGCTTGGTGTCCGGGCGTACCCCCACGACGACCAGTACCAGGTCCGTGAAACAGGTGACTGGTTCACCGTTGGCCGCGATGGCCTCAACTGCCAGGCGGCCACCTTGCCCAGCGGGTGCTTTGGTGACCGCGCGCACGGCGGTGCCGGTGAGCACCTTGACCTCACGTCGGGCCAGTTCGGCGTGTACCAGGGCGCCCAGTTCCGGGTCGACGGTGGGCAGCACCTCGGGCAGCTGCTCGATCTGGGTGACGGCGACGCCGCGGGTGGTCAGCGCGTCGGCCATCTCCAGGCCGATGTACCCGGCGCCCACGATCACCGCGCTGGCCGGCTGACGGTCCTCCAGGGTGCGCATCAGGGCGAACGTGTCGCCCATCGAGTGCAGCAGGTGCACCCCATCGCCGGGCTCGAGCTCGTCCAGCCCGTCGATGGGCGGGCGGACTGGGACGGCGCCGGTGCCGATGAGCAGCTGGTCGTAGGCGATGACGTCTTCGGTCCCGTCCGGGCCGGTGACCTGGAGCTTGCGGGCGGCCACGTCGATCCGGCGGGCGGTGGTGTCCAGCCTTAGGGTCATTCCGGCCGTTTCCAGGTCGGCGCGGGTGCGGTGGGCCAGGTTCTGCCAGTGGGTGACTTCGCCGGAGACGTAGTAGGGGATGCCGCAGATGGAAAAGTTCGGGAAGGCGTCCGCGGCGATCACCGTGACGTCCGCCTCCGGGTCGACTTCGCGGGCACGCAGGGCGGCGCTGATCCCGGCGTCGCTGCCGCCGACGGCGACCAGATGCATGATGGTTACCTTCCGCTAGGTGTCTGCCCGGCGGTACTGCCGGGTACGTAGTGCGAACCGTCCGCGTCCGGCGCCGCCGGGGCGAGGCCATCAGCCCGCTCTTGCGGGAAAACCGCCTCCGCGGCCTGGGCGGGGGTGAGCGCGGGATACAGCGCTTTGATGATCAGCACCCCGGCCAGGCCGCCGCCGATCTGGGCGGCGATGAACACCGGTACCGATGAGGGGGCGATCCCGGCGAAGCTGTTGGAGAACATGCGGCCGACGGTGATCGCGGGGTTGGCGAAGCTGGTGGAGGCGGTGAACCAGTACGCGGCGCCGATGTAGGCGCCGACGGCCGCCGGGGCGCTGGCCGACCGTCCGGCCCGGGCCAGGGCGAAGATGACCAGTATCAGCCCGGCGGTCGCGATGACTTCGGACAGGGCGTGCGCGCCGGTGGCCCGGTGCTTGACCGAGATCGAGACCGCGGCCCGGGCGAACATCAGGTTCGCGGCCACCGCGCCGGTGATACAGCCGGCCACCTGGGCGGGCAGGTAGGCGGCGGCGTCCCGCCAGGACAGGCCGCCCAGGGCGGCGTCGGCGAACGAGACCACCGGGTTGAAGTGGGCGCCGGATACCGGCCCGAACATGCAGATGATCGCGAACAGCCCGACCGCAGTGGCCGCGGCGTTTTCCAGCAGCTCCAGGCCGGTATCAGAAGGGGATAGGCGCTGGGCGGCGATGCCGGAGCCGATGACGATCGCCGCCAGGAAGGCGCTGCCGAGGAATTCCGCGATCAGCCGGCGCCACAACATGTTGGGTGCGTTGCTCACAGCGCCCATCTTGACGGAGGAAGATAACTCAGTCAACATTGAGTCAATGAATTCTGAACTAGATTCTGACCTGGCCAGGCGGGCCGCCGTGCACGCGGCGCTGGCCGATCCGGCGCGGTTGCGGATTACGGACGTACTGACCGCCGGAGACGCATCTCCCTCCGAACTGGCCGCGATGCTGGCCATGCCATCCAACTTGCTGGCTCACCACCTGCACGTGCTGGAGGAGGCGGGGATCATCACCCGTCACCGATCGGGTGGTGATCGGCGGCGCACCTATTTGCAGCTGATCCCGGGCGTGCTAGATCTCCCAGGCGCCGCGCCCGCGCCGACGGCGCGGAGGGTGCTGTTCGTGTGCACCGCCAACTCGGCCCGCTCGCATCTGGCTGCTGCGCTGTGGCGGCGTGCGAGCACCATCCCTGCGGTATCAGCCGGCACCCATCCGGCGGATGCCATCGCTCCCGGGGCGATTGCCGCGGCCGCGCGGCACCAGCTGCCGTTGCCCCGGCGACGCCCCCGGCATCTAAGTGACGTCCACGAAGATGGCGATCTGGTCATCACCGTGTGCGATATGGCGCATGAAGAACTGGGCGGTTTGGCGGCCGTGCACTGGTCAGTGCCGGACCCCGTCCCTGCCGGTGACCCGGACAGCTTCGACGCGGCCCTGGCCAGCCTCGCTGATCGAGTCGGCCGCCTCGCGCCACACCTGACGGCCATCCCCTGATCGCCTACGCGGCATCTCAGCCGCTGCTGCCTGATAGCAATGTTCGGCACCAGTTACATCTCGGTGCCGCGTTTAACAGCAGTCCTCGCCGCGCCAGGATACGGCACCCTCCCGCACCGCCACTGCGGCTATGCCCAGGCCGATGACCGGGTCCAGCCACCAGGCGCCAGGCCAGACGGCGGTGACGGCCAAGCCCAGCAGCACGGCTGCCGCCTGGATGGCACACAGATAGTTCTGAGTGGCCTCCCCGGCGGTGGCGGCCGAGCCTAGGCGTAGCGCGAGCTTGTGCTTGGCACGGCCCAGCAGCGGCATTTCCAGCAGGGCGACGGCGGTCAGCGCGATTCCGATCGCTGTGGTGTCGGCGTGGTGGCCGGTTACCAGGTCGTGCACGGATTCTGCAGCAATGTACGGCGCTAGCAGCCAGAAGGAGACGCCGACGCCGCGCTGGGCCCGGCGTTCCGCAGTTTCCGACAGGGTACGGCTTCCGGTGAACCGCCAGATCACGATCACGCTGGCCAGGCCCTCTACCGCGCTGCCCAGCGCCCATCCGGTCAGCGCGATTGATCCCGCCGCCATACCCTGCCACAGCCCAATGCCGCCCTCGGTGCACATCCATGCCAGGCTGGCCCATGCCAGCCATCGCGCCGCCCGCGCTGCGCGGTGCCACCCGGTATCGCGTACCACTGACATCCCGGGCACCGGCGTACATGAGCTGGCCGGGGAGCAGCAGACATCCTGGACGGGAATGTGCGCCTCAAGGGCCGGGCGATCGATGGTCACGACGGCTCCTGCCTGCAGGTGCCCAGACCGTATTCGGGGCATAGCGCGACGGCGTTGCCAGTGGCCGCCAGGACCTCTTCTGCCGTGGTAAGCATGTCGGCGAGCGCGGGCTGGGCCAGCCGGAACATCGAGGCCCTACCAGCAGGTTCCGAGGTCACCAGGCCGCAGTCGCGCAAGCACGCTAGGTGCTTGGATACCGTCGACTGCGCCAGCCCTAGCGCCGATACCAGTTCGGTCACCCTGGCCGGGCCGCCGGCCAGACGGCGCACGATCATCAGACGCGCCGGGTCGCCCAGGGAATGAAAGAGCGCCGCGGCCGGCGCCAGCTCCGCTCGCTCTACTTCCGCATCCGAAGATATCATCGCCATCTGGCGATGATATCGCCTATGGCAGACTTCCGTTAGACCCGCGGCATGAACGAGTAGATGGGTGACCGGGGTCTGTCGGCCGGATCAGGCGGTCGGCAAGCCAATGAGTGCGCCCAGGCTGGCCAGGGCTTGAGTGCGGGCGCGGTAGTAGACCCAGACACCGCGCTTCTCCCGCTCCAGCAACCCCGCATCGTGCAGAACCTTCAGGTGGTGGCTGATCGTTGGCTGGGACAGGTCGAACGACTCGCCCAGATCGCATGCGCATACCTCGCCGCCCGGGTGGGAGGCCACCAGTGACATCAGCCGCAGCCGGACCGGATCGGCCAGCGCCTTCAGCAGCGGCGCGACCTGCACGGCCTGCTCGATCGATAGCGGCTGCGCCGCCAGTGGCGCGCAGCACGCTGCTGTCTCCGCCGCGTCCAGCATCGTCAGGAATTTCGGCATGCACCTATATTGACGGATCTCTATTTACTGTGGCAAGGTCGGCATCAGTAAGACATAGATGACCATCAAAGTCTTAGGTATCTGGAGGCTCCATGTCCCGTCTGCAGCTCGCGCTCAACGTCGATGACATCGACGAGGCCGTCGCTTTCTACAGCACGCTGTTCGGCACCGCGCCGGCCAAGCGGCAGCCGGGCTATGCGAACTTCGCAATCAGCGAGCCGCCGCTGAAACTGGTCTTGCTGGAGAACCCCGGTCAGGGCGGCAGCATTAATCATCTGGGTGTCGAAGTCGCCGACACCGCCGCCGTCGACGCCGAGCAGGCCCGGCTGGCCACCGCCGGCTTCGCCTCGGTGGACGAGCACGGCACCACCTGCTGCTACGCCAAGCAGGACAAGTTCTGGGTGGAAAACGCCCCCAACGGGGAATCCTGGGAGATCTACACCGTCCTGAGTGACAGCCAGACCTTCTACGGCGAGGAGGACGGGCCCGCCTGCTGCGGCGGCAGCACGGATGCCGCGCCGGAACAGGCGGCTACCCCGGCAGGCCCCTGCTGCTGACGGGCGCAGCCAGTTACGTCCTCACGGGCGCCGTATCCGGCGGCAGGACAAGCCTGGTCCGGCGCCCAGCCCGTCTCGCTTCCAGATTCGCGTCGTTCCGGCGGTGAAATGCGCGCATGCCGGGGACCACGGGCCGGGCACGATGGTCAGGCGACGGGCGCGCGCAGGACATCGCTGAGCGCGGCCATGGCGGCTGGCTCGACGCGGTAGTAGGCCCATTTGCCGCGCTGCTCGCGGCTGATCAGTCCCGCGTCGGTGAGCTGTTTCATGTGGTGGGAGACCGTGGACTGCGTCAGGCCGAGGGGGGCGGTGAGGTCGCAGATGCAGGCCTCGCCGCCGGCAGCGGCGGCGATCATGGACAGCAGCCGGACCCGGTGGCGGTCCCCGAGGGCACGGAACACCCGGGCCAGCCGTTCGGCCGCGTCCTCGCCGAGCACCCCGCCGGTCAGCGGAGAGCAGCAGGCGGCCAGGTCCAGTACCGGAAGCGTCGTGCTTGTCACGGCCCCATTCTCCCATACGTATTGACAGAGGTCGATGCATCGATCATAGTCGATTCATCGATACTTGTGAATGGGAGGAACTCGGGGATGGATGAGCTGCCTGTTGCAGTGATCGGAGCGGGCCCGCTGGGGCTCGCCGCTGCGGCGCACCTGCTGGAACGTGGACTGGAGCCGGTGGTGCTGGAGTCCGGGGACGGCCCGGGCTCGGCGGTCCTGGAGTGGCGGCATGTCCGGCTGTTTTCACCGTGGCCGGAGCTTATCGACAAGGCGGCCGCCCGGCTGCTGGAGCCCGGCGGGTGGACCGCGCCCGATTCGGGCTATCCGACCGGGGCGGAGTGGGTGGGCCGTTATCTTGGTCCGCTCGCGGAGGTGCTGGGGGACAGGGTCCGCTACGGCGCCCGCGTGACCGGGGTGTCGCGCAAGGGACGGGACCGGCTGGTCGACGCCGGGCGGGAGGACCAGCCGTTCACCGTGCACGTGAGCGGGCCGGCAGGGCTGGAGTACCGGCTGGAGGCACGGGCGGTGATCGACGCGTCCGGGACCTGGCGGACGCCGAACCCGGCCGGGGCGGACGGGCTGCCCGCGCTGGGCGAGCGGGCCGCCCGCGACCTGATCCAGTATCAGGTCCCGGACATTACGGCCCCGGAGCCGTTCGCCGGCCAGCACACCGTGGTCCTGGGCAGCGGTCATTCGGCGGCCACCGCGGTGATCGAGCTGGCCCGTATCGCCCGCGAGTATCCGGGCACGGAGGTCACCTGGGTACTGCGCCGGGGTGTCACCGGGAAGACCTTCGGGGGTGGCGTGGCCGATGAGCTGCCGCAGCGCGGCGCACTCGGGCAGCGGGCCAGGCAGATGGTGGAAGACGGCCTGGTGAGCCTGGTCACCGGATTCCGGACTGAACGGTTCCGCCAGGAGGCGGGGCGTGCGGTGCTGGTGGCCGAGGACGGGCGCGAACTGGCTCCCGCCGACGCGGTCGTGGTGCTGACCGGGTTCCGGCCGGACCTGTCGTTCCTGTCGGAAATGCGGCTGGACCTGGACCCGGTGCTCCAGGCGCCGCGGGCGATCGCGGCCGGGATCGACCCCAACGTCCACTCCTGCGGCACGGCCGCGCCGACCCTGGCCCGCGACCTGGCCCATCCGGAGCCGGCCCTGTTCCTGGTGGGCATGAAGTCCTACGGCCGGGCACCGACGTTCCTGGCCATGACCGGGTATGAGCAGGTCCGCAGCGTAGCGGCCGAGCTGGCCGGCGACCACGAGGCCGCAGCCCGGGCCGAGCTCGTGCTGCCGGACACCGGGGTGTGCGGCGGGGCCGGGCTGTTCGATGACCCCGAGGGGGCGGCCGCGGGCGGATGCTGCGCTCCCGCGCCCGAGGTGCTGCAGATCGGCCGTATCCCGGCCGGTGCCTGACACGGGACGGATCGCCGCCGGGGACGGCCCGTGACGGGCGGATCCCGGCGGCGGGCGCTGGCCGCATTGTGCGTCACCGAGGTCACCAGCTACGGCGTCATCTACTACGCCTTCCCGGTCCTGGCCACCCAGATCACGGCCGGGACCGGCTGGTCGCGCACCGCGATCACCGTCGCGTACTCGGCGGGAAACCTCGCCGGGGCGCTAGCCGGCATCCCGGCCGGGCGGCTGCTGCACCGGTACGGGCCACGGCCGGTGATGACCACGGCCAGCGTGCTCGGCGCCCTGGCCGTGGCCGCGATTGCCGCCGCACCCGGCTACGGCTGGTTCCTGGCGGCCTGGCTGGCCGCCGGGATCGCCAGCTCCGGGCTGTTCTACCCGCCCGCGTTCGCCGCGCTGACCGGCTGGTACGGGCCGCGGCGCGTCCAGGCGCTGACCTCCCTGACGCTTGCGGCCGGGTTCGCCAGCACCATCTTTGCGCCGCTCGCATCAGCGCTGGCCGGCCACCTGAGCTGGCGCGGGGTCTACCTGGTGCTAGCGGTCCTGCTGGCCGTGATCACCATCCCAGCCCACGCGATCGGGCTGAGGCTGCCCTGGAGAGAGCAGGCGGACCACGAGCCGTCGGCCCCTGCCCGGGATCGGCAGGTCCTGACCAGCCGGGCGTTCATCCAGCTGACAGCAGCCGGGACGCTGTGCTCGTTCGCGCAGTACGCGGCCCTGGTCAACCTGGTGCCGCTGCTCGAGGCTCGCGGGATGGCACCCACACTGGCGGCGGTGGCGCTCGGGCTCGGCGGTGCGGGCCAGGTCGCCGGACGATTGTGCTACCGCATCCTGGCGGCCCGGCTGAAGACGCGGGGGCGGATGGCGGCGATCGTCGCGGCAAGCGCCGTGGCCACGCTGCTGATCGGCCTGGTGCCCGGCCCGGCGGCGCTGCTCATAGCCACAGCAGTACTGGCCGGGATGGTGCGCGGCGTGTTCACCCTGACCCAGGCGACACTGGTCGCCGACTACTGGGGACCGGACCGGTATGCCGTCCTCAACGGCGTGTTCAACGCGCCGCTGGTCGCGGCGGGGGCGGTCGCTCCTGGCATCGGTGCCGGTATCGCGGCCCTGGCCGGCAGTTACCCGGTCCTGTTCGTGATCCTCGCCTCGACCAGCGGAAGCGGCGCTGTGCTGGCCGCCACCGCACCACCCCCGGCGATCCAGCCCGGATCGGGCGTGGGGTCAGTAGACAGCGCGCAGACACCGAGCCAGCAGCCCGGCCCGGCAGGGTAGGTCCTCCTGGACCGCGCCGAAACGGCCATGCCCGTCACTGGAGCGCTGGTTCTACCTGGCTGCCTTTCTGGGTCCGTTACCAGCCGAGACAGCGCGGCCGGGCAATCTGTGACAAGCGGGCGGCAATATCACCTCGTCGCCGGCGTTGATGTTCGCGGGGTGTTCGGCTCACGATGGGACCCAGGGCGGTAGCAAGACGACTGGATGGGGCCAAGGGGTGAAGAATCTAGGTGAGAGTCCCGAACCGGACGGCATAGCGGATCTCGAGGAAGCCGCGGCGGTCTTCGCGAGCCTGCGGCCTCGCCTGTTCGGGATCGCGTACCGCATGCTCAGTAGCGCCACCGAGGCGGAAGACCTGGTGCAGGAGGTCTGGCTACGATGGCAGAAATATGACCGCAGCACCGTGGACAACCCGGCCGCGTTCCTGGCCACCACCACGACCCGGCTGGCCATCAACGCGCTGCAGTCCGCCCGGATGCGACGCGAGACCTACATCGGGCCGTGGCTGCCCGAACCGGTCGACACCAGTGCGGACCCGTACCTGGGCGCCGAACGCGGGGAGGCCCTGGAGTTCGCGGCCCTGCTGCTGATGGAAAAGCTCACCCCCAGCGAACGCGCCGCCTACGTGCTGCGGGAGGCGTTCGACTACCCGTACCGGCAGATCGCCGGCATCCTGCAGCTGGCCGAGCCGGCGGTGCGCCAGCTGGTCAGCCGGGCCTGAACGCGATCGCCGCGCGGTTCTGGGCCGGCACGGACGTGCGGTGGGCGACCACGAACGGGCAGACCTCTGCTGTGCTGCTGCGTGACGGCGCCGTGTACGGCCTGCTCACGGTCACTGCCTCAACCGACGGTATCGACCAGGTGCTGTGGATGGTCAACCCCGAGAAGATCGCGGCGGTACCCGTCCCGGCCTGACTCTCTGGTGTCACACACCAGCGCGCTATGCGGTCATAGTTGGCGACTACGAGAGAACAGAGGACCGCGTGCACACGGTTCTGGTGGTTGGCAGCGCGTACGCAGTTCGACTCCGGCCTCATCGTGTGGTCCGATTTGGGCATGCCCGATCGGCATAACGATGTCGTGCGCATGTTCGCCGCGGCCTGCCAGTCAGGAGACATCGCCACGCTCAACGCCGTCCTGGACGCTGATGTCATAGCTGTGTGCGATGGCGGCGGGATGGTTCCCGCGGCGTCAGGCCCTGTTCATGGCGGGGAGGACGTCGCCCAGCTAGTCGCGGTCCTGCTTTGCGGGCAACCAGACACCAGGCTGACCATCGAGGGCGTCAACGGCCGTGCTGGGCTCGCGCTGCGCCGCGACGGGCGGGCTGTGGCAGTGGCCGGCGTCACAGTGGTCGGCCTCAAGGTCGCCATCCTGTGGATCGTGCTCAATCCGGCCAAGCTGCACGGCTGGCATCGGCGTTGACCTGTCCTCACCCGTTATAGAGGGCCCGCACGACCGGCATCGTGCGGGCCCGGCGGACTCAGCGAGCGAGCCATTCCCGGTAGGTGGTCTTGGTGATGACGGTGCCGTCCTTGGCGATCAGGGCGTCCCTGGTGGCGGCGGCGAACATACTGGCGCTGTTGTCGGTGACGACAGTGCGATGGTCGCCATGGGCGGCGAGGGTGATCTTGCCCAGTTCATCGAGCGGGAAGACTTCAGGCCCGGCCACGCTGCGCGTGCCCCGCAGCGGGGTGCCGACGCTGACGTCGGCTACGGCCTGGGCGACGTCGGCCGCGGCCATGGGCTGGATGAGCGTGTGGGGCAGGCGGACGGTGTTCTCGTCAGCGGTCCAGGACAGCACCGCGTCGATGAACTCGTAGAACTGGGTAGCGCGGACGATGGAGTACGGCACCGGACCGGCTTTGAGGATGTCCTCCTGCAGCACCTTCGCGCGGTAATAGACCAGGTCCGGAACCAGCTCGGCGCCCACGATCGAAAGGATGACGGCGTGACCGACACCGGCGTCCTTGGCGGCGGAGAGCAAGTTGTCCATCGTCTTCTGGAAGAAGGCGGGCGACGCGTCGTCGAAGGTGGGCGAGTTCGTCAAGTTGACCACGACGTCGGCCCCCTTCAGCGCCTCGGGCAGGCCTTGCCCGCTGAGCAGGTCCAGGCCGGTGGACGGTGAGTGCGGCACGGCCTCGTGCGCGCTCGCGTTCAGGATCTTCACTACCTGCGACCCGATGAGCCCGGTCCCGCCGATGACAGCGATCTTCATGGTTTGACCTTCCTTGGTCCGTCTGGTTCCGGATGAACCTTCCGCCTCGCTAAGACCGGACAGCCGCGCGAATTGTGACCGGGGCTGTATGTCACAGGCACTGG
>CAXUJF010000008.1:0-34693 GCA_964250865.1 uncultured Streptosporangiaceae bacterium | reverse complement strand
GGCAGCCCGGCCCCGGTCGTCGCCCTCGGCACCCCCCCGCGCCGCGGCCCCCGGCGGTGGGGGGGGGCGCGGACCGCATCGGCCAGTTCAGCTTCAGTGCCGGGCTCGACGAAGGCGGCCGCGGGGCCGCCGAGACCCAGCGTCGTGTAGGGCGCCAGCGGGACCTGGCGCGCGGGGCCCACCGACCCGCTCAGGGCCGTACCGCCCCGACCTGGGCCACTTAGATCAGGGCCGCTCAGGGGAGGACCACCACGGCGCGGGCCCGGGTCAGCACCTTGGTGCCGTCCGAACGGGCCGTCAGCGCCAGCACGACCCGGTTGCCGTCCAGCTTCTCCTCGACCGTGCCGCTGATCTGGATCGTCGCGCCCTGGCCGTCGTCGGGGACGACCACCGGGGAGGAGAAGCGCACGCCGAACTCGACCACCGCGCCGGGGTCGCCGGCCCAGTCGCTGGCGAACCGGCCCGCCTCGGCCATGGTGTACATGCCGTGCGCGATGACGCCCCGCAGGCCGACCGACGTGGCCACCCGCTCGTTCCAGTGGATGACGTTGAAGTCGCCGGACGCACCCGCGTACTTGACCAGGTCCAGCCGGGTGACCGGGTAGCTCTTCGGCGCCAGCTCGGTGCCGAGCTCAACGTCCGCGTACTTGACCTTTGCTGTCACCGTCCGCCTCTCGTCGCTTCAGACGCCCCGCTCGACCAGCGTGGACAGGGCCGTGCAGACGTGCTCGCCACCGGTGGTGGTGATGTCGGTGCGCGTGGTCAGCATGGTCATGGTGCGCCGCGGCGTGATGTCGGTGATCGTGGTCTGCGCGACCACCACGTCACCCGCGTGCAGCGGCCGGGCGTGGGAGAACCGCTGCTCGCCGTGGACGACCATGGAGTAGTCCAGGCCCAGGTCCTCGTCGGCCATCGCGTGCCCGCTGCTGGCCATCGTGATGACGATGGCGAACGTGGGCGGCGCGATGACGTCGGGGTAGCCCGCGGCCTGCGCGGCCGCCCGGTCCCGGCACAGCGGGCTGGGATCACCGATCGCCTGGGCGAACTCTGCGATCTTGACCCGGCTGACCTCGTACGGCTCGGACGGCGGGAAACTGCGCCCGGTGAAGTCCGGGTTGACCGGCATGTGCGGGTTAACGGGTCTCGCGGTGCGGCTGGTGGCAGCGGCAGTTGGGGCAGTACTTCTTCAGCTCGAGCCGGTCGGGGTCGTTCCGCCGGTTCTTCTTGGTGATGTAGTTGCGGTGCTTGCACTCCTGGCAAGCCAGCGTGATCTTGGGCCGGACGTCGGTGGCAGCCACGGGAGGGCCTTTCTCGTTGCGATGGACGAACGGGATGGCTAACGCGGGCCAGCCCGGCGGTATTTCGTAGTAGCGGAGGCCGGACTTGAACCGGCGACACAACGATTATGAGCCGTTTGCTCTGCCTGACTGAGCTACTCCGCCATGCACGGTCATGGATACGACCGTTGCTCAGGTTACCCGATTCCCGGGGCACAAGGCGACGGCGCGGCGAACCAGGGCACCCGGAGGCCGGACCCCCGTTAAATAATAATCAGACCCGGCTCAAGTCAGACCGGGCACCTTGGGATCGGACCCGGCTCAAGTCAGACCGGGCACCTTGGGATCGGACCCGGCCCGGGCCAGGCTGGGCACCTCGGCCTTGAACACCCGGCGCAGGGCGGTCGCGGCGGCGTGGTAGCCGCACATGCCGTGCACCCCGGGACCGGGTGGGGTGGCGGCCGAGCACAGGTAGATGGACGGGTCCGGGGTCGCGTACGGGACCCGGGCGAACGTCGGCCGGAACAGCAGCCGGAACTGGTCGCAGCGCCCGACCGCGATGTCCCCGCCGACGTAGTTGGCGTTGCGGGCCTCCAGCCCGGCCGGGGCGGTGACCGTGCGGGCCAGGACCAGGTCACGGAACCCGGGGGCGAACCGCTCGATCTGGGCCTCGATGGCCTCGGTGTGGTCTCGGTCCCAGCCGTTCGGCACCTGGCAGTAGACCCAGAACGTGTGCTGCCCGGCCGGAGCCCGGGTCGGGTCGAACCGGCTGGGCTGGGCGGTGATCAGGAACGGGGGGGTCGGCGCCTGCCCCCGGTGGACCGTGCGCAAGGCGCCGCTGATCTCCTGCAGGGTCGGGCCCAGATGGACCGTGCCCGCCCGGTGGCAGTCCGCCGCGAGCCACGGCACCGGGCCGCTCAGCGCATAGTCGATCTTGAACACGCCCGGGCCGTGCTGATACCGGCTCAGCTTGGCGGCGTACTCCGCAGGCAGCCGGGACCCGGCGATGGCCGCCAGCTGCTCCGGGGAGGTGTCGAACAGGTAGGCCCGGGCCGGCGGCAGCTCGTCCAGGCTGCGGACCCGTTGCCCGGTGGTGATCGTCCCGCCCAGCGCGGTGAGCAGGCTGGCCATCGCGTCGGACAGCGACTGGGTACCGCCGCGCGGAATGGGCCAGCCGACCGCGTGCGCGGCCAGCGCGAACATCAGCGCGATGCCGCCGGTGACCGGGGCGGTCAGCGGCGCGGTCACGTGCGCCGCCATCCCGGCGAACAAGCCCCGGGCCCGGTGCCCGCGGAACCGGCGGGCCAGCAGCTCGGCCGGGGCGGCCGCGGGCAGCCCGAACCCGGCCAGCAGCAGCGGATGCGGGGGCAGGCCGTCCAGCGGGGCCCGCAGCACGGAGGAGGCCAGGTCGTCCCACCGGCCCAGGAAGGGCCGGACCAGCCGCCGGTACTTCCGGCCGTCCGGGTCGAGTGAGTCCACGGTCTCCTCGACCGACCGGGCCAAGGTCACCGCCGGGCCGTCCAGGAAGGGGTGGGCCAGCGGCAGGTCCGGCTGGATCCAGGTCAGGCCGTGTTCGGTCAGGGGCCAGGACCGCAGCACCGGGGAGCCGGCCCCGAGCGGGTGCACGGCCGAGCAGGGGTCGTGCCGGAAGCCGGGCAGGGTGAGTTCCTCGGTCCGGGCGCCGCCGCCGACCGTATCGGCCGCTTCGTAGACCGCCACCTCCAGGCCGGCCTGGGCCAGCGTGATGGCGGCGGCCAGCCCGTTCGGGCCCGCACCGACTATGACGGCGTCCACGGCCCGCCCGGTCATCGGTCCTCCAGCAGCGGCTTACGCGGGTCCCAGGTGGTGCCGTCGGCCGCATCCCGCCGCTGCCGGGCGAGCGCCGACAAGGCTTCCAGCACCACCCGGTTGGCCAGCGAGGCGGTGAGGTCGGCGTGATCGTACGGCGGGGCCACCTCGACCACGTCGATCCCGGTCACCGGCAGCTCGTAGCAGATGCGCCGGACCGCATCCAGGAGCTGGCGGGCGGACAGGCCCCCCGGTTCGGGGGTGCCGGTGCCGGGCGCGTGGGCCGGGTCGCACACGTCGATGTCGACCGACAGGAAGACGCCCTCGCAGTCGTCCCGGGCGACCGTGAACGCCTCGGTCAGGCAGTCGGTCAGGCCGCGCTCGACGATCTCGGTCATCTCGTAGGAGCGCATCCGCTGCTGGGCCATCCAGCTCAGGGTCTCGGGTCCGGGCCAGTAGCCGCGCAAGCCGATCTGCAGGAACCGGTCCCCGCGGACCGCCCCGGACTCGATCAGCCGGCGCATGGGCTGGCCGTGCCCGATCAGGGAGCCGAACTCGGCGTCACCGGTGTCGGCGTGCGCGTCGAAGTGGATCAGGGACACCCGGCCCTGGCCGAGGTGCTGGGCCACGCCGGCCGCGTCGGGCCAGGTGATGGTGTGGTCGCCGCCGAGGATCAGCGGGACGACGCCGTGGCGGGTCACCTCGTACACGGCGGCCTGCAGGTCGCGCACGGACCGGGCCGCGTCGCCGGAGAACATCTCCACGTCCCCGGCGTCGTAGACGCGCAGGTCCGTCAGGCCGTCGGTGCGCAGCGCCAGCGAGGGCCGGGACCCGTCGTGCGGCAGGTAGTCGGTCTGCCGGATGTACTGCGGGCCGAACCGGGCCCCGGACCGGTAGGAGGTGCCGCCGTCGAACGGGGCCCCGATGATCACCACGTCGGCGTCCGGGTAGCTGGCCGGGTCGGCCCAGTCACAGCGGTCTACGCCGAGGAACGTGATGTCCGGGCCAAACTGAGGTCCGTAGCGCGCCATGATCCAGTCTTACCGGACCGGGGGCGGATGGCGCGAGGAGGCTACCACCCCCGAAGATGAAGGTATGGACACCGGCCAACGGCGCCTGCTCGAGACCATGCCGCTGCACGCGATCACCGCGACCTACGGCGAGGACGGCCTGCGGGAACGGTTCGCGGCCGAGACCGCCGGGTTCGGCCAGGCGGAGCGGCACCGGCTGGAGGACGCGCTGGCCCTGGCCTCCCGGCTGCACGCGGGCGACCGCCGGCAGAGCGAGCCGTACATCAACCACCCGCTGCGGGTGGCGATCCGGATCATGTCCCACTACGGGATACGGGACCCGGACGTGATCGTGGCCGCGCTGCTGCACGACGCGGTGGAGGATCATGGCGCGGAGCTGGCCCGTTCGGCTCCGGACGGGACGACGGCTCCCCACGGGACGACGGAGGCGGCGCTGGGCGTGCTGGCGGAGCGGTACGGGCCGCGGGCGGCCGAGCTGGTGGGGGCGGTGACCAACCCCGAGTACGACCCGGGCCGGGACCGGCACGTGCAGTACCGCGAGCACGTGGCGGCCAGCCTGGACGCCTCGCCGTGGGCCCGGGTGATCAAGGCGTCCGACTTCACCGACAACGGGGCCGGCCTGCTCTACACCACCGGGCCGCGAGTACCGGAGCTGGCCGACAAGTACGCCGGGCTGGTGCCAGTGCTGCGGGAGCTGATCAGCCGGCCGGACACGCCGCTGGATGAGGCGGCCCGGCAGCGGGTGCTGGCGCAGCTGGACCGGGCCGAGGAGCGGTTCGCCGCCATCTTGCCGCCGGACGGTTAGCGGGCTAAGGCAGGCGGGACTCGATTTCCTGGACGATGCGGGGGCGGAGCTCGGCCGGGCGGATGATCGCATCGACCGAGCCGACCTCGACCGCGCGCTCGATGTTGTGCACGCGGTCGAACTCCGCGGCCACCTGGCCGAGCTTCTCGGCCCGGACCGACGAACGCAGCTCGTCGAGGGCCGCGGGCTGTGCGGCGCGGTCGGCCCCGGGGGCGGCCGCGATGCGGGCCTCCAGGTCCCGCAGCCGGGGGTCGGCCGCGGTCCGGGCATCGACGTCGCCGGCGAACACCGCGGCCGCGGCCGGAGCGCCGCCGAGCACCGAGGCGAACGAGCCTTCCAGCGCGAGCACGGTCATGTTCGGGTTCAGCGCCTTCGAGAAGACCACGAACGCCCCGCCGTGGTACCGGGAGATGACGCAGAACACGATCGGCCCGCGGAAGTTCACGATGGCCCGGCCGATCTCGGCGCCGTACTCCAGCTGGAGCTTCTTCATCGACTCCGGTGAACCGTCGAAGCCGGACAGGTTGGCCAGCACCACCAGCGGCCGGTTGCCGCTGGCCGCGTTGATGGCCCGGGCGGCCTTCTTCGACGATCGGGGGAAAAGGGTGCCCGCGGTGTAGGTGTCCGGGCCGTCGGTGGGCGGGAAGCCCCGCCGCGGCACGCCCCGGGACTCGATGCCGAGCAGGCAGACCGGGATCCCGCCGAGGTGGACGTCCTGGACCACGGCGGTCTCCGCGTTGGTCATGCCCGCCCAGCGTTCCAGCACCGGGTGGTCCTGGTCGGACAGGGCCCGCATCACGGTCCGGATGTCGAACGCCTTCTTGCGGTCCGGGTTGGCCGTGGCCGAGAAGATCTCCCCCACCGTGGTGAAGTCGCTGCCCGCCACCAGGTGCGGGAAGCCGGAGATGTCGCGGTCCACGGGGTCGGTCGTGACCGCCCGCCGCGGCGCCTGCTCGCCGGGCGCGATGTAGGCGTGATCGTAGTGCGCCATCAGCACGTCCCGGGCGCCGGCCAGGTTCGGCGCCCAGTACTGGGCCTGCCCGTTCGGGCCCATGACCCGGTCGTAGCCACCGATGCCGAAGTTGTCCTCGGCCGACACGCCACCGGAGAAGTCGAGGGCCTGCTTGCCGGTCAGCACCATGGCCGAGTCTGGCGTCATGACCAGGATGCCCTTGGTGTGCATGAGCATCGTGGCCTCGGCGTTCCAGTACGGCTGCGCGCCGACGTTGATGCCCGCGACCACGATGTTGATCTCACCGCCGGCCTGGGTGAACTCGACGATCCGCTTGAGCGCGGCCGCGACCCAGTCCATGTTCTCCGTGCCCGATTCCATGGAGATCCGGGCGCCGGCCGACAGCGCGTACCACTCCAGCGGCACCCGCAGCTGGTCGGCCAGGTCCAGGGCGGCGATGACGCGGCGGCATTCCGGTTCCGACAGCGCGCCGAGCGACTTCGTCGGGTCGCCGAGCAGGACGACCCGGGTGACGCCCTCGGGATGCCGCGGGGTGACGGTGGTGACCACACCCGCGACGATGGCCGCGGTGTTGCGCCCCTTGGGCCGGTGCACCGGCACCAGCGCGCCGGCCTCGTCCAGGTCGTGCTCGACGAAGTCGCCGAGGAGGCTGGTCAGCTCGTACGGGTAGACCGTGTTGCGGCTGCTGGCCCGCAGCACCTTCTGCCGGTAGCTGTCGAGCGGCTCGATCGGCTCATCGGACGGCTCGCCGACGGTCACGTCGATGGCGCCGGCCACGTTGAAGGAGATGCGCGCGGCCGCCTTGATCAGCTGGCCGGTTTCCTCGTCCCGGTACCGCCCGATGAACAACATTTCTTCCAGGCCGGCGGCCGCCGTCGTGGGCAGCACCCGGCTGGCCAGCATCTCCAGGTCGGCCTGGGTGATGTTGCTCGTCGGCCAGATGTAGATCACGATCCGGTTGGTGCTGAAGCGGTTCCTGGCCGGCCGCCGGTACTGCGCGCGGCGGATGGAGTCCAGGCAGGCGGCGATGGTGTCCTCGGCCGTGGGCAGCGAGGCCAGCCTGCCTTCGTGGTCGCGCAGCTCAGTCAGGTCGCGTACCTGCGAGAACGCGACCAGACGTTCGTCCGACGGGTTCTCCCGGGCCGTGCACTGGAACAGGTAGACGTCCTCGTCCGAGGACGGCAGCCGGGTCAGGTCGAACTTCCGCAGGCGCTCCAGCTTCATCCGGTAGGCGATGTACGGGTGCAAGCCGCGGATCAGCCGCTCCTCGGCCATCCCGGTGGCCGACGGGCGGAACGTGAAGTGCTGCTGCATCACCGCGCCACCACGGGCCGCGACCGTGAACGTGACCCGGCGGACCTGGTCCGGCAAGGGCTGCGCGTTGACCAGCTCGGACAGCACGGCGGCCATCGCTTCAGAGTTCCCCGGCTGGTTCTCCCAGGCCAGGTAGATGTCGGCGTCAAGGGCATCCCCAGCGCTGGCCAGCTCGGCCAGCCCGCGCAGCGCATCACCCAGCGCGGCGAAGCTCACCCCAGCCGACACGATGCGCGAGCCGACCCGTTCGGCCACCACGAATCGGCAGCCCGCGACCTCGGTCGTGCGGATGCCGGCCAGATCCTTGTTGCCGTAATAGCGGCGGGTCAGCACCTCCAGCATGACCGTGTTGTCCAGGTCGTGGCGGACGAGCCGCTGACCGAGCAGCCGCACCAGTGGCTCGGTGCCGCGCACCATCGCGGCGATGAGCTCGGCCCGCTCGGGCGCGTCCGGGTTGGCGTCCAGATAACGCAGGTGGTTCCGGATGTCGGCGTAGACGCGGGCGCGGTTGCGGCGCAGCAGCGGCTGGCCGAACCAGGCGAACACCACCCCGCGGGCGAGGTCGGCGACCACGGGGAACCGGAGCTGGGTGGCGGCGATCAGCCGCCCGAGGGCCAGGCCGGAGGGCTCACGCAGCGCTTCGCCCGGCGGCGGCTCCCGCAGCCAGGCGCGGAGCAGCGCGGCGACGACCATGGCGTCGACGGAGGCCCGTTGCTGGGCCAGGAAGATCCGGAACACCGCGGCCTCGAGCTCGGGTGAGCGGTCCAGGCTGGTGACGCCGTAGTGCCCGAGCGCGTTGGCCAGCTTGACCTTGAACGCTTCCGGCAGCGCGGCCCGCTCGACGTCGAAGCTGCGCAGGTAGGTGTGGAAGTACTCCCGCGCGCTGAGCACGTGGCCTTCATCGCCGGCCTCCTCGCCGACGGGCCGGTTGCGGCTCAGCTCGGCCAGGTCGGCGAACACATCGATGAGGCCGATCTCCTCCGCCAGCGGCCGGTGACCGTCCTCGGTGACGGCCCGGCGCGCGGCGAGGTAGTCGACGAGCACCCGGCCCTCGTCATCCGGATCCACGTCGAAGCCCAGCAGCAGGCTGCTCAGGTCCTCCCGGCCGCGCTGGAGGCGTTCCCGCACCGGGACCTCACCGCGGGCGACGGGCAGATCCAGCTCGACGGTCTCGCGGGCCAGGGCAGATCCGTCCGCGGCCCCGGCTCCGGCCCCGGCTCCGGCGTCACCGGTCAGCAGCGGCTCCAGCCGCAGCAGCGGGGCCCCCGACTGCACCTGGCTGCCCACCGAGACCAGGCACTCCTTCAGCCGGGCCCGGAACGGCGCCCTCAGCACCGTCTCCATCTTCATGCTCTCCAGGACCAGTACGGGCATGTCCGCCTCGACCTCGGCCCCGACCTTCAGCGGCGTGGCCACCACCAGCGCGGGCGCGGGCGACCGGACGACGCCGCCGTCCTCCTGGCTGATCCGGTGGCTCACGCCGTCCACCTCGACCAGGTGAATCGGCCCGAACGTGCCGGTGACCAGGCGGTACCGGATGCCGTTGACCAGGATCTGCCCGGTGTACCGGTCGAACCGGTTCAGCTCGACGTCGGCGGTGCGGACGTCCTCGCCGGCCTCGACCACGACCCGGAACCGGTGCGCACCGATACGCGCGACCCGGATCCGGTACGCGACCCCCCGGAGCTGGAACTCCACCGGCTGGCCGCTCTTGTGCTGCACCTGGGGACGGCCGCCGAACGCCGTGGACAGCAGACGCTGCCGTTCGGCCCGTTCCTCTTCCTCGTAGGCGTCGATGGCGGCCGCGGCCAGGGCGACGCCGGAGTGCCGGTGCGAGACCAGGCGGCCCTGGGCCCGGACCCGGTCGATCCAGCCGGTGTCGGCGCTGGCGTCGATCACCTCGGGCTGGCTGAGCAGGTCGAGCACGAAGCTCTTGTTGGTCGCGCCACCGTCGATGATGACTGTGGTCTGGGCGCAGGCCCGGCGTAGCCGGCCGAGCGCCTCGTCGCGGTCGCGGCCGTAGGCAATGATCTTCGCGATCATCGAGTCGAAGTCCGCCGGGATGGTGTCACCCTCGGTGAAGCCGGTGTCCACCCGGATGCCCGGCCCGGCGGGCAGATCCAGCCGGACGATGTGGCCCGGGCACGGCGCGAAGTCGCGATCGGGATCCTCGGCGTTCAGCCGGGCCTCGATGGCGTGCCCGCGCTCGGCGGGCGGCCCGCCCGCGGCGGTTAGCTGGCCCTCGGCAGCTGGCTCTCCCGCGGCGGTTAGCCGGCCCTCGGCGGCTGACCCGTCCTCGGCAGCTGGCTCGCCCTCGAGCTTGCCGCCGGACGCTACGTGCAGCTGGGCCTTGACCAGGTCGAACCCGGTGGTGGACTCGGTGATCGGGTGCTCCACCTGCAGCCGGGTGTTGACCTCAAGGAACGCGAACATCCGCATACCGGGGTGGTAGAGGAACTCGACCGTCGCCGCGCCGCTGTAACCGACGGCCAGAGCCAGCCTTTCGGCCGACTCCTTCAGCTCGGCCGCCTGCCCGGCGCTGAGCACCGGTGACGACGACTCCTCGATGACCTTCTGGTTGCGCCGCTGGATCGAGCAGTCGCGGACCCCCAGCGCCCAGGCGGTCCCCTGCCCGTCGGCGATGACCTGGACCTCGACGTGCCGGGCGCCGGTGATCAGCCGCTCCAGGAACACCACACCGCTGCCGAACGCCCGCGCCGCCTCCTGGCTGGTCCGCTCGTAGGCGTCGGCCAGCTCGGTCTCGTTCGTGACCACGCGGATGCCGCGTCCGCCGCCGCCCGCGGTCGCCTTCAGCATCAGGGGGTAGCCGATCCTGGCCGCCGAGGCCAGGGCGTCGTCCAGGGTGGCGACCGGGCCACGGCTCCAGGGCGCGACCGGCACGCCGACCTCCTCGGCGATCAGCTTGGCGCCAATCTTGTCGCCGAGCTTGCGCATGGCGTCCGGGCTGGGCCCGATGAAGGTGACCCCGATCTTCTGGCACAGTTCCGCGAACGCCGGATCCTCGGCGACGAAGCCCCAGCCGACCCAGGCGGCGTCGGCGCCGGTCTCCACCAGCGCGCGCTCCAGCGCCTGCAGGTCCAGGTACGGGCGCGCCGAGGCGGGGCCGAGGTCGTAGGCGATATCGGCTTCACGCACGAACGTGGCCGTCCGGTCGACGTCGGTGTGCAGGGCGACCGTTTCGATCGGTACACCCGTCTCCGCGGTCAGGTCCTGGACAGCGTGGATGAGCCGCATGGCGGCTTCACCACGGTTGACGATGGCGACACGGCTGAACACGCGGTCGAACCCTCCTCTATCGCGCGACATTGCTTACTATCGCGCGACGTTGCTGGTGGTCTACCCAGGCATACTCTCCTCGGCCAGGCGGGGAAATGCTGAGCAGGGAACGTGTCACGGCTCCCCAGTTGTAGGAAACAGCCAAACTGGGTGGTCTTCAGCGCAGGCGGATCGCGGCTTCACTCGAAGGGAGAGGTGTCGCCTGCCCCGTGGCGCACGATCTCGGGTTCGGGCTGAGAGAAGTCGATCACCGTGGTCGGCTCGGTGCCGCAGTCACCCGAGTCGAGCACCGCCTCCACGCCGTGGCCCAGCTCCTCGGCGATCTCCCAGCCCTGGGTCATCGGCTCGTCCTGGCCCGGCAGCAGCAGGGTGCTCGAGACCAGCGGCTCCCCCAGCTCGGCCAGCAGCGCCTGGGTCGCCACGTGCCGGGGGATCCGCACCCCGACCGTCTTCTTGCCCGGATGCTGCAACCTGCGCGGCACTTCCTTGGTCGCGGGCAGGATGAAGGTGTAGCTGCCCGGGGTGGCCGCCTTGATGGCCCGGAACACCGAGTTGGACACCTGGACAAAGTGCCCGAGCTGGGCAAAGTCCTGGCACACCAGCGTCAGGTGGTGCCGGTCATCGAGCTGGCGGATCGACCGGATCCGGTCGATGCCATCCTTGTCGCCGAACTGGCACCCGAGCGCGTAACACGAGTCCGTCGGATAGGCGATCACCCCACCCGCCCGCACGATGTCGGCGACCTGAGTGATCGCGCGTCGCTGCGGGTTGGCCGGATGGATGTCGAAGTACCTGGCCATGCAGAGAGCTTAGAGTCCGGGTCCTGGCCGCGCACGAAGATCAAGGGCCGATCCCACCCGGCCCTTGACCGCCGCAGGCCGAAACCCTTGGCAATTGCTTCACGTTGGCCAGCAAAAGAGGGCCGGTGAGGTGGAGCCCCGTCGACGCCAGGAGGGAGAGCTGGCCCGCATGACTTCAGTTAACAGGATCGCCCGATTCTCGGGCCTGCTGCTGGCGGAGGTGTCCACGGGCGTTCTCTCTGGCACCAAGGTCGCCCTGGGGGCCGTCCAGCAGGCTTTCGCCTTAGAAGCACTGAGCCCGACTGCCGCTACCCTTCTCCGGCCTCGCGTCCGCTGCCCGGCCAAAAGGAATTAAGATAGTACTCGACTAGATGACGTGGAGCCCGGACGGAGCGCATCGTGGCATATTCCACCACTGAGCAGCTCGGCGACGGGTTCGTGCAGAACCCCTACGCCGTGTACCAGCGGCTGCGAGCCGAGGGCCCGGTCAGCCGGGTTGTGATGCCAGGCGGCTATCCCGTCTGGGTCGTAACCCGGTACGCGGACGCCCGCGCCGCGCTGGCCGATCCGCGGCTGATCAAAGACTGGCGCACGCTGTGGCCCGGGAACGCCGCGCCCGATGACGGGTTCGCTTCGCTCGACACCCACATGCTCAGCACAGATCCTCCCGATCATGACCGCCTCCGGCGGCTGGTCACCAAGGCGTTCACCGCCCGACGGATCGAGCAGCTGCGCCCCCGCGTCACCGAGATCACCACCTCGCTGCTGGACGAGATGCCAGTTGGCGGTCAGGTTGACCTGCTGGAGGCGTTCGCCTTCCCGCTGCCGATCACCGTGATCTGCGAACTGCTCGGCGTGCCCGACTCGGATCGGGCTGACTTCCGCGCCTGGACGCAGGCCGTCCTGTCCACCGGCGAGGCGCCGGCTGAATCTGGGACGGCGGCGATGGAGATGGCTGGGTACTTTACGGCCTGGTCGCGGACAAACGGGCCCACCCGGCCGACGACCTGCTGTCCGCGCTGATCGACGCCCGTGACGCTGGCGACGGGCTCAGCGAGCGTGAGCTGCTGGGAATGCTCTTCCTGCTGCTGGTGGCGGGGCACGAGACCACGGTCAACCTGATCGGCAGCGGGACCCTGGCGCTGCTGCTCAGCCCGGGCGAGCTGGCCCGGTTGCGCGCCGACTCCTCGCTGCTGCCCGGCGCGGTGGAGGAACTGCTCCGCTACACCAGCCCGGTCAACCACGCCACGTTCCGCTTCACCGCCGAGGCGGTGAAGATCGGCGGCACGCTCATCCCCGCGCGCGAGGCGGTGCTGGTCGCGATCGCCTCCGCGAACCGCGATCCGGACCGCTACCCGGCCCCCGACCAGCTCGACATTGGCCGCGACGCGGGGGGGAACCTGGCCTTCGGCCACGGCATCCACTACTGCCTGGGTGCGCCGCTGGCCCGTATGGAAGGCGTGATCGCCTTCGGCGCCTTGCTCTCGCGATTTCCCGGCATGACCCTCGCGGTCCCGCCAGATTCTCTGCGCTGGCGCCCCAGCACCCTCATCCGCGGCCTCGAGACGCTCCCCGTCCGCCTGTCGTAACCACGTCCGGCCACCAAAACGGCCGGCGCCCGGCGGTGACCCCGCACACGCTCAAGGCGGTCGAAAACGGGGTCCACGAGTGACGCATGACCTGGTGGTGATGCTGGTGCTGGGCGGCGATTGCCGGTCCGATGTCGCGATGCCGTGCCGCAGCTGGCCGGGCCGGTGGCTTCGGACCCGGTGATCTCCCGGCTGGCCAGCACGCCGACGTCACCAGGGCAGCGGCCCGTCGTTCCCGACGAATGTCCCGGTGGGACCGTCCGGGCCGATGGTGGCCATCGCGAGCAGAATCGTTACCGCCTCGTCCACCGTTCTGCCGCCCGCACGACGGAACGCCTGCAGGTCGACCGAGTCGGTGGGGCGACCCGTGAACTCGGTCAGCGTCAAGCCCGGTGTCACCGAGTTGACCCGCCAGCGAGGGAAGGCCCGGGCGTACTGGATGGTCAGCATGTTCAGGGCCGCTTTCGACATCGGGTAGGCCAGCAGCGACCAGATCGCGTCCGGCTTCGCATTGAGCGTCAGCGACCCCACGGCGCTGCTGACGTTCACCACAACTGGGGTCGCACTCTGCTCCAGCAGGGGTGTGCAGGCGTTGAGTACCCGGGTCGCGCCCACGACGTTCGTTGCGAGCACGGTTTGCAAGTCGTTGACGTCAGCCTCCGCCGGCGGTCGCTGCGTGCCGGAGATTCCGGCGTTGTTCACCAGGACGTCAAGGGCACCGGCCTCCTGCCGCAAGTGGCCGGCGGCTGCGCGGACCGAGGCGTCGTCGGTGACGTCGATCAAGATTGCCCGGGCGCCGATCGGCTCGGCAGCTTCACGGCCACGTCCAAGGTCCCGCGCCCCGAGGTAGACGGTATGGCCGGCCTCCGCGAGGCGCCGGGACAGCTCAAGGCCAACGCCTCGCGTGGCTCCCGTGACGAGGGTGGTGGTCATGGTCTTGAGTTTGCCACTGCGCCTCCGTCGGCCGGAGCGACCCCCATGTTCAGGTGCCGCAGTAGGTGACGTACGGGGCGCCCACGGGGGCCGGACGGGTGTAGTCCGCCAATCCGGGCCGCACCTCGAAGGGGCGGGAAACGGCGTCCACCAGCTGGTCGAACGGCCCCATGTCACCCTCGGTCGCCTTGGCCAGCGCCTCCTCCACGCGGTGATTGCGCGGGATGTAGACCGGGTTGACCCGGTCCATCGCGTCGGCCACCGCGGCCCGGTCCGCGGGCAGCAGGGCCTCGCGGCGGGCGGCCCAGCTGTCGAAAGGCTCCGGCTCAGTGAACAGCGTCCGTGCGGTGCCGACCGACAGCGCGCGGAAGAACTGCGTGAAGTCGACCTTCTGCAACCGCATCAGCTTCAGGATGTCTACCGCCAGCTCCCGGTCCGGTGTCACGAGCCCCAGCTTGGCCGCCATGCCCTCGGTCCAGTGCTGCTCATAGGCCTGAGCGAATCCGTTCACCACTTCCGTGGCCGCCTCAGCTGCGGCCTCGCTGTTGTCGTCGACGGTGTCGTCAAACAATGGCAGCAGGGCCTCGGCCAGCCGGGCCAGGTTCCACTGCAGGACCCCTGGCTGGTTGCCATAGGCATAACGGCCGCGCTCGTCAATAGAGCTGAACACCGTGGCCGGGTCGAAGGTGTCCATGAAGGCGCACGGACCGTAGTCGATGGTCTCGCCGGAAATCGTGGTGTTATCGGTGTTCATGACCCCGTGGACGAACCCGACCAGCATCCACCGGGCCACCAGCGACGCCTGCGCCCCGACCACGCGCCGGTACAGGTCCAGGTAGCGGTTCGGGGCGCCGGCGGCCTCCGGGTAGTGACGGGCGATGGCGTAGTCGGCCAGTGCGCGCAGCAGGTCCCGGTCACCGGACGCGGCGGCGTACTGGAAGGTGCCGACGCGCAGATGGCTCGCGGCGACCCGGGCGAGCACCGCGCCTGGCTGCGCCCCCTCCTCCCGCAGCACCCGCTCGCCGGTGGCGACCACCGCGAGCGCCCGCGTGGTGGGAATGCCAAGGCCGTACATGGCCTCGCCGATGACGTACTCGCGCAGCATCGGGCCCAGCACGGCCTTGCCGTCGCCGCCCCGGGCGAACCGGGTGCGCCCGGACCCCTTGAGATGGAGGTCGCGGCGGCGACCCCGGGCATCGATCACCTCGCCGAGCAGCACCGCGCGGCCGTCCCCGAGACGGGGGGAGTACATGCCGAACTGATGGCCGGCGTAGGCCTGCGCGACCGTCGTAACCCCCTCGGGGACCTGCCCTACCAGCAGGGCGACGCCCGGCGGCTCTCGCAGCGCCGCAGGATCGACGCCCAGCTCGACCGCCAGCTCCTCATTGAGCACCCGTAGCTCGGGGGCGGGTGCCGAGGCCGCCGTCCATGGCACGGAAAGGCCGGGCACCTCGCGGGCATAGGAGTCCTCGAACCGGAACAAGCTCGCCGCGACGGTCATGCCTTCGAGGGTACGGACCTGCCGCTCTCCGGCAAACCACTGATCAAGCTGTCCCATGAGGGACGGCACACGGCCGTGTCGATCATGAGCAGCTTCCCTGCGAAAGCAGTGGCACGCCGGTCCGGGTGTCTGCCGCCCAGGGGTTATGCGTCTCGCAGGCTGAGCAGTGTTCCACCGAGCAGCAGCGCGCCGACGGCCCAGGCGGCGAGCACGCCCAGTCCTGCCCAGGGGCCGATCGGCTGGCTGTTCAGTCCGGTGGTGGCCTGGATGGCCATCCCGGCGGTCATCGGGCCGACCTGCTCCAGGTGCCGGGACACTGCGGCGTTGCCGGCGGCAGCGGCAATGATGGGGAACAGGTAGAGCAGCCCGAGGACCGCGCCGATGGCTGCGGCGGCCTCCCGCAGTACGGTGGCGGCGCCGAGGCTGAGCAGGGCGATCAGCACGAGGTAGAGGACCGACCCGAGCGCGGCGCGGAGCACCGGCCCGTCGCTGACGGACAGCGCCGGGTAGCCGTGGGCCGGGCCGATGCCGTGGCCGGGCAGGATGAGCCTGCCGGCCAGCAGCGAGGCCAGGACGGCGATCGTCCCGGTGACCAGGGTCAGGCCGGTAACGATCGCGGCCTTGGCGGCCAGGACGGCGGTCCGGCGGGGCGTCGCGGCCAGGGTGAGGCGGATCATGCCGGTGCCGTACTCGCCGCTGACGGCCATCACAGCCAAGGCCGCGATGACCGCCTGGCCGAGGTAGATGCCGGTGAGGCTGATCTTGGCCGGATCGTCGGCGCATGCTCCAGAGGGGCAGCGGGTGGCCGCGGCCGCCGCGGCGCTGACCGTGACGGTCAGCGTGGCGGCGGCGAGCAGCAGCCAGAGGGTACTGGTGAGGGTGCGGAGTTTCGTCCATTCCGCGTGCAGTGCGTGCCTCACGCGTCCCTCCTGCGCAGCAAGAAGGCGCCCACGGCCAGGGCGAGTGCGGCCCAGGCACAGGTCACGGCGAACCCGGCCCACGGCGCCAGCGGGAAGTAGTCGCCGGACGGCGTGTAGCTGCCGGTCACCTGGGGGTAGGCCGGGATGACCTGCTTGATGGCGAAGCCGGCGGCCGGGGTGACCCGCAGCAGCCAGTCCGCGGCCCCGGCGGGCAGCACGGGGAACGCAGCGGCCAGCAGGTAGGGCAGGATGACCGCGGTGATGACGACGGTGACCGTCGCGGCGCTGTGCCGCAGGACGGTGCCCGCGCCGAGGGCGAAGACAGCGAGGACGGCGACCAGCGCAGCGGTCCCGGCGATGACGCGGACGTCGGTGAGCGTGCTCACCGGGTAGAGCGCGCTGCCGTTGGCCCGCAGCAGCGGGATCCCAAGCAGGACCGCTCCTGCCGACCCGGCCAGCCCGGCGGTGAAGGTGACGGTGCCGAGAATGATGGCCTTGGCGGCCAGCACCCGGCCGCGCCGCGGGCTCGCGGCGAGCGTGAGGCGGATCAGGCCCCGCCGGTACTCGGCGGTGATGAACAGCGCGCCGACCACTATCACCGCGATCAGCCCGATGAACAAGCCCGCCAGCGATGTGTCGAGCGGCGTGGCGCCGCTGGCGCCCGGGGCTATGTCGCCGGAGCCGGTGACGGTGAAGGTGCCGCCGGCCTGGCGGTACCTTGCCGTGGTCCCGGCGGGGTAGGAGATGGAGTGCGGGCCGCCGTTGACGGACGTGCCGGCCCAGGAGCCGCCGGGCCAGCCGCCCTGCAGGCTGACGCGGTCGAAGACGGCGGTGGCATCGGTGGGGGCACCGCTGCTGGATCCGCCCGTGAGCTGCTGGTTTGTTGGAGCCGTGTACTCCGGGGAGGTGGCGAGCAGCCCAGCCTGCACCGTTGCGGCCAGCCCGGGCAGGGTGGCGGTGCCGATCTTGATCCACGTCGTGCCGTTGGCGGAGTCGTAGCCGGTGACGACGTCACCGGCCCGGGTCAGCCGCAGCCAGCGCGGCGATGCCGCGGACACGCCGCCCGCCAGCCCGGGCGTGTCGTCCGTGTAGTTCCACTGCATCCGTGTGCCGTGGCTGCCGGTGACCATGACGGCCGCGTACGCTGACCCCTGACCGGGGCCCGCGGTGATGATCAGCCCGGCCTTGGACCACGGCACCAGGGTGGCCTGGGTGCGGGTCGGCCCCTGCGGGGTCAGGCCGCTGTCGATCACGCTGGCCAGCGAGGTCACCCGCACGGTGATGGTGCCGTCCGCGGTCAGCGGGCGGTGCACGAAGTAGTAGGTGTCGGTTACCGCCTCGCCGCCCGGCCCGGTCGGGATCATGTAATGGCACGGGCCGCTGCCGCAGCCTTCCTGGCTGCGCACCCCGGTATACAGGCCGAGCAGCAGGGTCAGCAGCGCCGCGACGATGACGGCGATGACCCAGCCGCGGACAGTGCGGAACTTGGTCCACTCCGCGTGCAGCAGGCGTGCGAAGCTGTCGTGCCCGGGTGCCGTGCCCGGCCGGGGCGGCGTTAGGGTGGCGGCGGTCATCGCGCGGCCTCCCCGGCGGGCTCGGCGCGGTACTCCACGGCATCCCTGGTCAGCTCCATGTAGGCCTCTTCCAGCGTCGCCCGGTGCGCCGATACCTCGGAGAACGGCACCCTGCTGTCACCGAGCAGGGCCGTGATCCGCTCGGCCGGCAGCCCGGAGACGGCGAGGATGCCGCCGCCGAGATCAGCCACCTCAGCTCCCGCGTTCGACAACACAGTCATGGCGTCCCAGCGGGCGCTGGTCCGCACCGTGACCCGGGCGGCGGACACCGACGCGATCAGGTCCGCGACGGACGTGTCGGCGATCACCGTGCCGCGGCCGACGATCACCAGGTGACCGGCGGTCTCCTGCAGTTCGCTCATCAGGTGGCTGGACACCAGTACCGCCCGGCCCTCGGCGGCCAGCGCGGCCAGGAACCCGCGCATCCACACGATGCCCTCGGGGTCCATGCCGTTGAACGGCTCGTCCAGCATCAGCACCGGCGGGTCACCGAGCAACGCCGCGGCGATCCCGAGCCGCTGCCGCATGCCCAGGGAGTAGCCGCCCGCCTTCCGCCGGGCGGCCTTGCCCAGCCCGGCCTGCGCGATGACCTCATCGACCCGGCGGTCGCCAAGACCCTGCGAGTGGGCCAGCCACAGCAGATGATTGCGGGCAGTCCGGCTCGGCTGCAGCGCCGCGGCATCCAACAGAGCGCCCACCTGGGTCAGCGGGCGGTACAGGCCGACGTACCGCCGGCCACCGATCAGCGCGGTGCCCGCATCGGGGGCGTCCAAGCCGAGGATCACCCGCATCGTGGTGGACTTCCCGGCCCCATTCGGGCCGATGAAGCCAGTGACCTGGCCGGGTGAGACGGTGAATGTCATCTGGTCTAGCGCGAGCGTGGAGCCGAACCGCTTGCGCAGCCCGGACACCTCAATGGTTGCTTCACTCATGGATGAGGTTGTACGCCGACGACGGTCTCGGCACGGTGCTGGCGGACGATACCCAGGCGATACCGGCGGCCTGGCATTCTGAAGGCCAGTTCAGCGGATTGCGGGAGGGACACGCGCGGTCATGAGAGTGCTAGTGGTCGAGGATTTCGAGCCTATGGCCCGAGCGATCGTGACCGGGCTGCGCCGGGAGGGCATGGCGGTGGACGCCGTCTACGACGGCGGCGATGCACTCAGTCAGCTGGCCCTTACCCGTTACGACGTCGTGGTACTCGACCGGGACCTGCCCGGGGTGCACGGCGATGAGATCTGCCGCCGACTGGCCTCCGCGCGGTCGCCGTGCCGGATCCTGATGCTCACCGCGGCCGGCAGCCTCACCGACCGGGTCGAAGGCCTCAATCTCGGCGCCGACGACTACCTGCCCAAGCCCTTCGACTTCCCTGAACTGACCGCCCGGGTCCGCGCCCTCGGCCGACGCTCCGCCAAGCCCGTCGCCCCGGTGCTCACCCACGCCGACATCAAGCTCGATCCCGGCAGCCGCACGGCGTCCCGGGCCGGGCAGCGGCTGGATCTCGGGGCCAAGGAATTCGCCGTCCTGGAGTACCTGCTCGCCCGCGCCGGACGGGTGGTGTCCGCTGAGGAACTGCTGGAACGGGTCTGGGACGAAGCCGCTGACCCGTTTACCACGGCAGTCAAGCAGACCATGCACCGGCTGCGGGCCAAGCTCGGCGACCCGCCCGTCATCGGTACCGTCCGCGAGGGCGGCTACCGGATCGGAGAACACTGATGCCCGCGCTACAGATGACCCGGCTCGGTGCCCGCCGGCCCACCCTGCGGGCACGCATGAGCCTGCTGTACGCCGCCCTCATCTGCACATCGGGCATCGCGCTGCTCGGCATCACCTACCTTCTCGCACCAGGCCTGCTGCAGCACCGGGCATGGCAGCCGGCATCGGGTCAGGCTCTGCCGCCCAACGTCACAGCCGGGCACACCTCCGGCATCTTCTCGGCGTTCATCGGCTCAGACGCGTTCCGAGCCGCCGTGGCCGCCGTCGCGATCATGGCGGCGATCTCCCTGGCCCTCGGCTGGCTGATCGCCGGCCGGTTCGTCCGTCCGCTGCGCGCGATCATCACCGCCGCCCGCGATATCTCCGCCACCAACCTGCACCGGCGCCTTGGCCTGCGCGGCCAGAGCGACGAGTTCACCGAACTCGGCGAGACCCTCGATGACCTGTTCGCCCGCCTGGAGGCCTCCTTCGAATCACAGCGGCACTTCGTCGCCAACGCCTCCCACGAACTGCGGACCCCGCTGTCCGCCGGACGCGCCCTGCTCCAGGTCGCGGTGGCCGACCCCGAACCCTCCATCGCGACACTCCGGTCCACCTGCGAGGAACTGATAGCGCTAAGCGACCGGCAAGAGCGCCTCATCGCCGCCCTGCTCACCCTGGCCAACAGCCAGCGCGGGCTCGAGCACCCCGAGCCCCTGGACCTCGCCGACATCACCCGCAAGGTAATCCTGGGCCGCCAGCACGAAGCTGACCGTCACAGCATCCGACTCACCACCAAGCTCGCTCCCGCCCCGGCAGCAGGCGACCCGAGCCTGACTGAAAGCCTGATCGCCAACCTCGTCGACAACGCCATCCGACACAATCTGCCCGGCGGCCACGCGGAGATCGCAACCGCCCTGACCACCGCGGGCGCTGTCATAACAGTCAGCAACACCGGCACCCTCATCCCGCCGCACGCGGTCGACGACCTCTTCCAGCCTTTCCGGCAGCTCGGCACCCAGCGGATCCGCCACGGCGAGGGACACGGACTCGGCCTGGCCATCGTCCGTGCCATCACCGACGCGCACGGTGCTGCCCTCACCGCGAGCCCCCACCCCGAAGGCGGCCTCGACATAGAAGTGGTCTTCCCCTGACTTCCCCGCCTGCTAGTTGGCCTGTGGCCAGTGTTCGGGCTGCTAGCCGGAGACTCCCTGCCTGCAGCTGCGCCGGTTGCGCGAGGACGAGCTGCCGACGCTCGCCCCACCGGAAACCCGGCTGGGCAGCGTGACGACGCCGAGCTGGAGGAGCATGCCGAGAATGTCCTCGCCGAACCAGGCTTCGCTGATTTTGGCGCCGGTAACGGTGTAGACGCCGATCCCGAGCCAGGCGGCGTGCTTGCCGGTGGCCGGGGCACCCAGGAACGGGCCGGTCTGTCGGCCCCGATTGGTGAACCGCACAGCGACCTTGCCGCCGACGCTGACGATGTCATCGATCGTCAGGTGCATGTCGCTGAACGCTCCCGCCCCGTCTCCGGATGCGGACGCGATCATCGCCTGCAGGCCGTCCCGGTCGCCCATGCTGCCGCCATGCCACTGGCCATCTTCGGCCCACACCTCACGCAACGCGGTCAGGCTCCCGCCGTTGACGACCTCGTCGAGGTAGCGGCGCACGACCGCGACCGCGACGGCGTCCACTGAATCGGCGGCCGGGGAGATCAGGGGCTGGGTGACGGTGCCGTCGTGGGCGGCAAGCGGGTCCTGGATGTCGTTCGCGGTCATAGCGGCGTCCTTCCGGACTTTACTAACTGAGTGGTTAGGAAGACCCTCGCACGGCGTGCCCGCGTTGTCAACTATCCGGTTAGAAAGTAAGATGCGCTTATGCCCCGCGATGCCAAAGCAACCCGACAGCGGCTGCTGACCGCCGCTCGCTCCGAGTTCGCGCGTTACGGAATCGCTGGCGCCCGGGTGGACCGCATCGCCGCCGCCGCGGCGTCGAACAAGGCGCAGATCTATCACTACTTTGGCAGCAAGGACGCGCTGTTCGACGCGGTGTGGGAGTCGCTGGTGACCCAGGTGATCAACGGCACGCCTATCGACGTCGGCGACCTCGCCGGCTGGGCCGCCGACCTCGCCGACATCTACGCCGACTACCCCGAGCTAATGCGACTGGTCGCCTGGCAGCGCCTCGAACGGGCCGGCGACCCGCCCCTGCCGATGTCAGTACGCAGCGTCGAACGCAACATCGATGCCATCAGCAAAGCCCAAGCCGGCGAAACCGTCACCGACCGCTTCAGACCGGACATTATCTTCTCTTTGATCTTGCACCTCGCCACCCTGTGGGGCGACATGAACCCCGACGTCAAAGCCGCGGTAGAGCTGCCCGACCGCGACACGCGCCGAAGCATCATCGGTCAAGCCGTGAGCCGCCTACTCAGCTAGTCCGGGGATGCACCCCGCGGCGCGGGTCGATGATTCCCCAGCCCAGCCGCCCCGCAACAGTGACGCAGCTCGCCCGACGACGCGACCTGCGGCACCGGCCCCGCCGGAAAGCCTCGTGAGCTGGAGCCCCGTTACGGAATCGAACGGAGGTCGGTGAGGGTCGTTGACGCAGCTCGTTGGTTGGCAAGGGATCGCTGACGATCGGCAGAGGCTGCTGCACTTGCTGCGGCACACCATCACCGTGGGGCCAGTATCGCCGTTACTCGCTCGATTCGTCTGGCTTCTGGTCACCGTCTGCGAGGAGCGCTGATTTCCGGCCATGCTCGACGTCCAACGGTTGAGTCCAGCTTCCCTGCGAGAACTGAGGTCAACATGAGCACGGTCACTTCGGCTGACGGGACCATCATTGACTATGCCCGCTACGGGGCCGGTCCCGCCGTCATTCTTATCGTCGGTGCTACGTCCTACCGTGCGATCGATGCGAACACCACGCAGACTGCCAAGGGTCTGGCTGATGCGGGTTTCACCGCGGTTGTGTATGACCGGCGCGGGCGCGGCGCATCCGGCGACACTCTCCCGTGGGCAGTCGATCGGGAGGTCGAGGACGTTGCCGCGCTGATCAAGGAGGCGGGCGGCGCTGCCGCGCTGTACGCAGAGTCCTCTGGAGGGGGAATCGCGCTGGCCGCCGCGAGCGCAGCCGCTGGCGTGACCGCCCTCGCCTTGCAGGAGCCGCCGTTCTTCAGCGGCCATGACCTGAGCTCTGATCTGGATACGTTGCGTGGGCTGCTGGCCGACGGCAACCGTGACGAGGCGATGCGCTACAACCTCACTTCGGTGATCGGGCTGCCCCCCGGCATGGTCGAGGGAATGTCGCACGGGCCTGACTGGGCCGCGATGGTGGCGATCGCACCGACGCTGATCTATGACCTCACTATGGTGAATCAGATCAATATCGATCCGGCTTGGCGCGAGCGCTGGGCCACGATATCGGCACCGGCGATTGTCTGCTCCGGAGATCAGTCCTTCCCCGGTTTGCGCGAGGCCGCTGACGCGGTGGCCGCCGCACTGCCAGACGCGAGCCGCCGCACGCTGGCTGGCCAAAGCCACCGGCCGGCTCCCGAGGCAATCGTGCCGGTCCTCCGTGAATTTCTGGCCGCCTGACAGACGTAAATCGATACCGCCGGGCAATGGGGGATCAGTTCTGCGGGCAGATCTCGCGATGATGTGCCCCCGATGTGCCAGCGAACGCGGATCCGACGAAGACCCGAGCCCGCGCCCATCACGCTGCGTCGAGATCCAGCGGCTGATGAGGAGCGCGACCGGCGGTTACCGCCGACGGGACGGTCCTGTTCGCGGGCCCGGACGAGCATCCCGACCTGTACTGGGCGCTGCGCGGCGGCACCGGGAACTTCGGGGTAGTGACGAGCTGGACGATGCGGCTGTTCCCGCTGGCACGCCGCTCGCCGGGACCCTGGTCTACCCCCTTGAAGACGCAACCTCTGTGCTGCGCGAACTCTTCGACATCACCGCCGCCCTGCCGGACACCGTCAACTGGACGGCCGTGATGACCACCGCGCCGCCAGACCCGGCGCTGCCCGGCGATGTAGCGGGCCGCCCGGTGCTACTGGTCCCGGTCCTTTTCACCGGACCGCCTTCCGGCGGCGAGGCGGCGCTGGCGCCGCTGCGCGCGATCGGCAGGCCGCTGGCCGACGGGGTGGAGCCCATGCCGTTCCGCGTTTTCCAGAGTTCGGTTGACGAGGCGGCACCGGACGGGATGGCGTGGGACGTGCGCGCGGAGTGGCTTACCCGGCTCGACGACGCGGCCATCCAGCATGCCGTGGCGATGGCGGCGGCCGCACCGTCGCCGCTGAGCGAGTTTCTGTTCCGTCCGCTTGGCGGAGCGATCGCGGCACCGGGCGCCCCGGAAACGCCGTTCTCCTTCCGGCACGCTGACCTGCTTGTTGAGATCATCGCGAACGCCCCCGCGAGGACGGCCGAGCCGCACCGGGCATGGCTGGAGAAGGGCCTGGCCGGGCTCAGGCGGTTTTCGGCGGGCGGCCCCGATGTGAACCACATCGGCCTCGGCGAAGACCCGGCGCGGGTGACGGCTGCCTACAGTCCCGCCGTGCGCGCCCGGCTCAAGGCCGTGAAGGCCGCCTACGATCCGGGCAACCTGTTCCGGTCGGTGCAGTACCCGATCAGCTGAACCTCGATCACGGTTTGCGGCCGATCCCGACATAGCCCGAGCCGGCCATGGCGCTGGCCGCCCCCGCGTCGCGTTCGGCTTCCGGCCACCAGTCGCCGATCGACACAAAACCCGGTTCGACCATCTCGAGCCCGTTGAAGAACCGGGCCACCTGATCCCGGCTGCGCATCGTGATCGGAGCCGCCGACTTCTCGTTGTAGCGCCGGGTGCCCTCGGTCGCCGCCGCCGCCTGCTGATCGCTGGCCGCGTGCCCGAGGATGAGGAAACTGCCGGACGGCACGGCGTCCATCAGGCGGCCCAGGATCCCGTAGGGGTCGTCGCGGTCGGGAACGAAGTGGAGTACCCCGATGAGCAGGATCGCGATCGGCTGGCCGAAGTCGAGGGTCTTTTCCGCCCCGGCCAGAATGACGTCCGGGTCCCGCATATCAGCAGCGATATAGTCGGTCTTGCCTTCCCGGCAGCTGGTGAGCAAGGCCCGCGCGTGCGTCAGCACAATCGGGTCGTTGTCCACGTACACGATCCGTGCCTGCGGGACGATGCGCTGGGCAACCTCATGAGTGTTGTCGGCCGTCGGCAGCCCGGTCCCGATGTCGAGAAACTGGCGGATACCGTACTCGGTGGTCACCCGGCACACTGCGTCGATCAGGAACCGGCGGGCGAGCCGGGCGACCAGCGGCATGTGAGGCATCGCCTCCATCACCAGCTGCGCGGTCTCCCGGTCAGCGGCGAAGTTGTCCTTGCCACCGACCCAGTAGTTCCACACTCGGGCCGGATGAGCGACGCTCGTGTCGAAATCCGGCAGCTTCCTGCCATCTTCTACCCGTTCCTGCCCCACGCGGGTCTTCTCCTCAACGAAATCTTGCGATACGTTCTCGGGCGTCCCATTGTCCCATGAGGTTCGCGGCGGTGACGATCTCAATTTAGTTCTCGCAGGCGCCGAATTCCTGCTGGAGCGGTTATCGCGTCAATGGCCGGGGGAGCCGATCTCGGGCGACTGCCCACAGGGCCGACGGGAGTCAGCATGGTAACCAGTGTTTGCGAATGATTACTGAAGCAGGGCAAGGCCGCTGTAGTCGGCGGTCCATCCGATGGGCATCGGGTCGGTAATTTCACCGACGAAATGGCCGCGGGAGTCTTCGTTGCGGAACGCCAGCATTACCCAGTTGCCGCTCCGGTCACGGATGATCCGGCCACTGTACAGCGACTGGCCCGCGACCAGCGTCGCCCGGCTGAGGTCGAACGGGCCGAGTTCGGAGTCGCAGGACACGGACCAGATCCCGCCGCGTTTGCCCGCTTGCCGCCATCCGCTGGTTAGTTGTCCAGTCAGGCAGGAAAGATCAGCGCCCGCCAGGACTCGACGAAGCCCTCTCCCGCGCGCACCGGCCAGTGGATGAGATAGAGGTCGATGTGGTCCAGGCCGAGCCGGTCGAGGCTTGCGCCGAACGCCGCAGTCGCATCTGCGCGGCCATGTTGCCCGCCCGGGTTGAAGTACTTAGCCGTCACGTAGACCTTCTCGCCGAACTCCCGGACGGCCTCCCCAACCTGCGCCTCGTTGCCGTAAGCGGCGGCCGTGTCGCCGACGTGTACGCCGGGGCGCACCTCTGCGCCGATCTGGCTGGCCCGCGCTGTCTACTTGATGCCGGTGTTGGCGACGCCCTGGACGATCTGGCGCTGCAGGATCAGGAATATGGCGAGCAGCGGCAGGAAGCCCAGCACCGATGAGGCCATCGTCTCGGCGAACTGGATCGCCGAGCCGCCGACCAGGCCGCTCAGCCCGACCGTGATCGTCTGCGACTTGGTCTGGGTCAGGACCAGGAGTGGCCACAGGAAAGCGTTCCAGGTCGTGATGAAGGTGAGGATCGCGACCGCCGAGATAGCTGGCCGGCACAGGGGCATGCAGACCTGGTAGTACACCCGCCACCAGCTCGCGCCGTCCAGCCGGGCGGCTTCGATGAGCGAGACCGGGATCTGCTTGAGGAACGCGTGGAAGACGAAGACGGCGACCGGGGCGGCGAGGACCGGCAGAACCAGCGCCCAGTACGTGCCCAGCAGGTGGATGGTCCGGAACTCCAGGAACTGCGGCAGCACCAGGGCCTCGGTGGGCAGCATGAGCCCGGCCAGGATCACGGCGAACACCACCGATTTGCCGCGGAAGTTCAGGTGCGCCAGCCCGAAGCCGATCATGGAGCACACGACCAGGGTGAAGATCACCGACAGAGTCGAGATAATGAAGCTGTTCAGGTACCACCAGCCGATGGGGCTGGCGGTCAGAGCGCTGCTGTAGGCATGCAGCGTCCAGTGACCGGCCCAGGGCGTGACCGGATTAGCGGTGATGGCATTGTCGGGCCGCAGCGAGGTGATCAGCGCCCACACAAAGGGCACCAGCCAGATCAGCGCGAACAAAGTCAGGCAGGTTGCGGCGAGCCGGTTGAAGGCTTTGACCCCGGGGTTGGGGCTGGAGGGAGACCGGTGGGTCTTCCTGGTCGCGGGCAGCGCGGTGGCGGTCATGGTGGCAGGCGTCCCTTCACGCGTTCGCGGTCTGGTTACGGCGACGGCGGAGGAGCGCCCAGCCGGCTGAGATGACGACGAGGACCACGAAGTACACCATCGTCGCCGCGGCGGCGAAGCCACCTCGGTAGGAGGTGAATCCGGTGTCGTAGATGTATTCGATGACCGGCCGGGTGGACTGGTTGGGGCCGCCGTACAGCAGGATGTAGATCTGGTCGAACACCTTGAGCGAGGCCAGAACCTGCAGGATCAGGACCAGGCTGGTGGTGGGCCCCAGCAACGGGATCGTGACCTTGCGGATCTGCTGCCACGGGGACGCGCCGTCGATGGACGCGGCCTCATATGTCTCCTCGGGGATGTCCTGGAGGGCCGCGGTGTACAAGATGAAGTTGAAACCGAACGTCCACCACACCGTCAGCAGGGTGACGGCCAGCCACGCGCCCCCGGTGCTGCCGAGGAAGTTTGGCGCGGACAGGCCGACCCCGCTGAACGCCTTGCTGATGAGGCCGGTCTGCGGCGTGTACATGAAGGCGAAGATGAGGCAGACCACCGAGGACGGCACGACGTAAGGGGCGAAGAACGCCAGCCGGAAAAACCACCGGTTATGGGAGATCCGGTTGGCAAAGATGGCGAACAGCAGCGGGAGCACGATCAGCGGGGGCGTGGAGATCAGCGTGAACAGGACTGAGTGCCACATCGACTGCCAGAAAGCGGCGTCCTTGAAGACGTCCGCATAGTTCGACCCGCCGACCCAGTGACCGAGGCCGGATTTCACGGTGGCCGTGTTGAACAGGCTGATCACCAGCCCGATGATGACCGGGCCGATCAGGAACAGGAGGTAGAAGAGGAGGAATGGTGTGGAGAACAGCCATCCGGCCCGGTTGTCGCTGCCTGCCGGTCGCCTGAGTCTGGTGGTTCGCGCCTTGACGGCGGGTACGGTCGGAGCGGCCGCGGTGGTGGTCATGGAGGTCTCCTGTTCCTAACGCACCGGGGGAATGGCGGTCGAGAACGTCTTTAGGCTGGCGGTCATCGCGCTGACGCCGCTGCGCGGGCTGATGGCTCCGCCCAGAACCTCGGTGATCACCCCGCCCATGGCGTTCTGGAAGTCTGAACCGGCCCCGGTGTACCAGCCGGGTGGGTCATACACAGCATTAATGGCGGCCTGGATGTAGTTGCTCTGCGGCTTCTGCTCGAGGAATGCTTTGCTGGTCTGTACCGGCCGCCACGCCGGGATGTGCCCGCCGTGAGCCCAGATGGAGCTGAGACCCAGCAGACCCTTGATGAAGGCGACCGCGTCCGCCGTCCGTTGCGGGGAGCGCCCGGGGTTCTTCGGAATGACCAGCGAGTGGGAGTCGGCGTAAGCGACCTGCTTGGTCCCGAGAATCGGTGGGAACGGCACGACGTTGAAGGTGAGCGGCTTGCCGTTGGGCAGTTTGACGCCGTCATAGGTCGGGATCTGCCACTCGCCGTCGAACAGGAAGCCGGCCTTGCCCTCACTGAACAGCGTGGTCACCGTCGCGTCGGCGGCGTTTCCCGGCATGAGGCCGAGCTTGCCGGTAAGGCTCTGCATGAAGGCGAAGGTTTCCTCGAGCGCAGCCGCGTCGATCGTCACCCTGGTGCCCTGATCGGAGACGATCGGCCCGGCCAGGCCCGAGTACAGCGTCATGAACCATCGCCAGGTGGTGGCCGGGTCGGCGGTGTTGGCCGAAATCGCGCCGTACTGCCCGCTGGCCTGCTTCATGGCCTTGAGGGCGTCAACGAAGTCGTTCCGGCCGTTGATCGGCTTGAGGTTGTCGCCGGCCGCGTTCAGCAAGCCGGCCTTCCGGGCCAGGTCCACGTTGTAGAACATGACGAACGGATGGGTGTCGAGCGGCACCGCGTAAACCGTCCCCTGCACGGTGGCCTTGGCCCAGGCCGCGGGGGTGAACTTGTCCTTGGTGATCCCCTTGGCGGCGACGCCCGCGTCCTCGACCGGCTGCAGCAGCCCGGCTTCAGCCAGCAGCGGGAGCCGGGACAGATGCGAGATCGCCACATCCGGCGGCCGGCCGCTCGACGCCGCGAGGGCCAGCTTGGTGTAGTAGGGATTACCCCAGGACAGCAGCGTCGACTCGACCGACCGGTGGCTCGCTTTCTGGAATGCGTCCACCATCAGCGTCATGTTGGCGCCGTCGCCGCCGCCGAACAGATTCCAGTAGATGACGTCAGCCGTGGAGGGCTGGCCCCCGGTAGTACTCGTCAGCACCGGCGAGGCGCAGGCCGAGATAAGCCCGGCGAGGGTCAGGCCCCCGCCTGCGGCCAGGAACTGACGGCGCGACACAGGTCCGCTCATGCGATCTGCTCCTCACCTTACGGCAGTGTGAGCTGAGTTACAGCGTGACTGTCGCACAAAATTTGCATCGATGCAAGAGGCGATGAACTGCGCGTTTGCCGAGATAAAGCAGCGATCTTGCATCGATGCAACGTAGCGGTCATGCTGTCTGGGAGGACAGCGAGCGGAAGGACCTTCGGTTGAGAGCGACCCGGCAGGACGGTTCCTATCCGAGGCCGATGCTGTGCCGTGAGCACTGGGTGAGCCTGGACGGCACGTGGGAGTTTGCTTTCGACGACGCGGACGAAGGCGTCGCCGCGCACTGGTTCGACCGCCGCGGCGCCGAGCCGTTCACTTCCCGCATCAGGGTGCCGTTCCCGCCGGAGTCACCCGCGTCCCTGATCGGTGACCGCGGAATCCATCCGGTTGTCTGGTATCGCCGCCGCATCCCACGAGAATCGCTAGCCGGCAGCCGGGACGCTCAGCAGCGGGTTCTTGTCCACTTCGGGGCCGTCGACTTCCGCGCCCAGGTGTGGCTGGACGGACAGATCGTCTGCAGTCATGTCGGCGGGCAGACTCCTTTCACCGCCGACATCACCCATGCGATGGCCACGGACGCGGACGACCATGTGATGGTCGTGCGGGCAGAGGACGAGCCGGCCGATCCGGAGCAGCCGCGCGGCAAGCAGGACTGGCGCCAGGAACCGCACGGCATCTGGTACGAACGGACGACGGGGATCTGGCAGACGGTATGGGCCGAAAGCGTTCCGGAGCTGCACATAGCCGAAGTGGCGTGGACCCCTGATGTTGCCGCCACGACGGTCCATGGCGAGATCACGCTGGCCAGACGTCCGTCGCGCGACCACACACTTGAACTGACGGTCCGCCTGGGTGAGGAAGTGCTGGCTGACCTGGCGGTGGCTGTGCCGGACAAGTCCATCAATCTCGATATTCCGCTGGCCGCACTGCGTAACGGCCAGGATCGGGCCCGCCTGCTGTGGAGTCCCGAGCACCCGGTTCTGCTCGATATCGACGTCGTACTACGTGATCGCCAGTCAGCGACCGTGATTGACGCGGTGGCCAGCTACACCGGGCTGCGGATGGTCTCGGTGGGCGAAGGGTCGTTCCAGCTCAACGGGCAGCCCTGCTACCTTCGCGCCGTGCTGAACCAGGGCTACCGGGCCCAGACGCACCTGGCCTCGGAGGGATCGGCGCAGCTGCGGGCCGAAGTGGAGCTGGCCAAGCAAATGGGATTCAATGCCGTCCGTGTCCACCAGAAGGCCGAGGACCCGCGCTTCTTGTTCTGGGCCGACCGGCTCGGGCTGATGGTGTGGGCCGAGACCGCGGCCGCGTACACCTACTCGGCCACCGCAGTTACCTTGCTGGTGGCGGAGTGGATGGAGCTGGTTCGCCGGGATCGTAGTCATCCCGCCGTCGTCGTGTGGGTGCCGATCAACGAGAGCTGGGGAGTGCAGGACATCGCCGTCAGCACCGCCCAGCAGAACTTCGCCCGGTCGCTGGCCAGCCTGACGCGTGCGCTCGACCCGAGCCGTCCGGTGGTGTCCAATGAAGGGTGGGAACATATAGACAGCGACATCCTGGGACTGCATGACTACTCATCCGACGCCGGCGAACTACGCGCCCGGTACGCCACAGAAAAGGCGGCCAGCGAGGTGGTGCGGTCGGCGCGAGGTCCTGAGCAGCGGCGCCCGGTCATCGGCAAGCAGCAGCTTAAGGCTTTCGCCGCCGGAAACGCTCCCCTGATGATCACGGAGTTCGGCGGCATCTCGCTGGCCAGCGGGGAGGATGCGTGGGGCTACACAGATGCAAGCTCGGACTCGGAGTACGCGACTTTGCTGAGGGAGCTGTTCGGCGCCCTGCGGGAGAGCCGCGGCGTAGGTGGTTTCTGTTACACCCAATTCATGGATACCGGGCAGGAAGTCAACGGCCTGCTGTCCGCCACCGGAACTCCCAAGCTGCCGCTGGAGGTGATCCGGCAGATCGTCACCGGCACGAAGGACGGCACTGGCCTCGACCCTGTCTCCACCTCTGGGTGGCACGATGAGCATCCAGGGGGCCGGTAGACCTGTGAGAACATAGCCACGTGGCCGTGACCTTGCGCGATGTCGCCCGGCACGCCGGGGTGTCGACGCGCACGGTATCCAATGTGGTCAACGGCTTTCCGCACATTTCACCCGCGATGCGGGTCAAGGTGGAAGCGGCGCTGAGTGAGCTGAATTACCGGCCTAATCTGCTGGCCCGTAGTCTGCGGCAGGGCCGGACGGGAATCATCACCCTGCTCGTGCCCGAGATCGCCGTTACCTACTTCAGCGAGCTCGCACACGAGGTCGTCGAGCGGGCCAGTGAACGAGGCTGCACCGTCATGATCGACGAGACGGGAGGCACCCCCCACCGCGAGCGCGAGTTGCTGGACGTGGCAACTCAGTCGAGCTGGGTGGATGGCGTACTGCTCAGTTCGCAGGGCCTGCGCGGCCGTGACCTGGCCGGCCTCGCGCCGAGCGCGCCGGTGATACTACTGGGCGAGCGAACGGCCAATACCGCATTCGACCACGTTGGCATCGACAATGTGCAGGCGGCTCGTGCGGCCGTCCGGCAGCTCATCGACGCCGGCTGCCGCCGGATCGCCGCGGTGGGCGGCAGCCCCAGTGTGTCGGATGCGACGTCCCGGCTTCGTCTCAAGGGATACCGGCAGGAATTGACTGCGGCCGCCTTGCCCGCGGAAGGCTTGTACGTCCGCACACCGGACTACAAGCGGGCCAGCGGGGCCGCCGCAGCACGCTCGCTGCTCAGCCGGGCCGATCCGCCGGACGGCGTGTTCTGCTTCAGCGACGAGCTCGCCCTCGGCGCGCTCCGCGAATTCTACGAGCAGGGCGTGCGGGTGCCCTCCGACGTCCGCGTCGTCGGCTTCGACGATATCCAGGAGGCCGGGTTCGCCACGCCGTCGCTCACCTCCATCCGGCCGGACAAAGCCAAGATCGCGGAAATGGCGGTGGAAATGCTGATTCAGCGGCTACAAGCTCCGCAGGCCAAACCACGCAACGTGCGTGTCAGCTATGACCTGATCGTGCGGGAAAGCAGCACGCCTTCCTAACTATCAGCTAAGGCCGAGTAGCGGCTAAGCCCGCTAGGAAAGACCGCGAGTATGAGCTGTGCGCAGCCATCGGGTTCTCCAGCGCCAGGAATTCGTACCGCAAGCCGGACCTAAACCGGCCGATACTAATCCTCTGGCCGGCCCCCAGCTACCGTCTCATCTCCGGGAACTTCCAGCCCGACGCCGGCGCCACTCTCATGAGCAGGCACGGTACGCGAGAGGAACGATCCATGGGAACCGCCGGGCCGAGCTTGCGGATCGTGCCGACGACAACCGCAAGGGCCGGGATGAACGGAACGCCCGCGTAACGCTGCGACCGCCAGCTTCTCTGCCTCGATTGACGGCTAGATATGCACCGGGTCTCTCTGGCCAAGGCTGTGCTTGGACGCCATTCGCCGATTTTACTGTCAACGATTCACTGACATCTCCGCTGTGCAGATGCCCGACGTGCTTGACGTTTAAGAGTCAGGCCAGCCCTGCTGGTCCTGCCATTCAGCCAGCGTTTGCTGGGCGAATTCATCACCCGCCTGAGCTCTCTCCCGGATCCTGGCCAGCCAGCTGGCCAGCTGACGCCGCGCGTGGTCATCTCCCAGATCCGCCTCCAGGCGCAGCACCTCCATTTGATTCGGCCTGGAATCGGATCCCCAGTGTGATCCGATTAGTTCACGGTGATCAGTCAGGAGCTCGCGCAGCTCGCCCAGCCGTCTCTGACCGGCCAGCCACCCGGCCAGGTGACGCAGAGCGTGATAGCCCCCTGCTCCGGCACGCCGCCGAAGCTCGTCCACATGGTCGCCGTCGGCCAGCCAGCGGGCCAGCCAGAGCTGAGCAATCTCGTCGTCAGCGTCGGCCAATGGACGGATCACCGCAATGGCCTCGTCGATCTGACGCCGGTCGGACAGCCAGCTGGCCAGCTGACGCCGCGCGTGGTCATCTCCTGCCTCAGCGTCCTGGCGAAGTTCATCAATGCGGTCACTCTCGGCCAGCAGGTACGCCCGCCACCATCGTGCCTGATCTTCAGAGGCAGAATCCTGCGAACCGCTGGCGATCTGGTTTTCCGAGGTGCGCTGACCCTCGTATTCGGCCTCAACCGCCCGGCGCGCCCTGGTGTAACGCTCACCCGTGCCAGCCGCTCGGCTTCGGGCTGCCTTTTTGGCCGCCTTGTCCCGCGTCATGATCGCTTCTTCCGGCAGTGCCGCCCGCGCCAGCCCGCCCGTCAGATCATGATCTCAGCCGGTACACGCGAAGCATGGCCCCTTGTCCTCGTTGCTGCTATGGCGCGGGCCAAACAGCTCGGAAGCGGGCAGGCGTGCTCTGCCTGACGGCAGCATACGTCTTACGCACCAGCAGTCAACCGCGATGCCGCCGTTGACATTCCTTTGTCACTGGCTTTCCGGACCTCACCACCGGAGGGGCGTGCCGGGATCCCGTTCAGGCAAGAACGGCCAAGCAGGCCGGGCCAGGTGCCAGAATTGGGTGGGTGAACCCTGAACAGTTCGACAAGATCAAGGCGGGCAGCGGTTTCTTCGCCGCCCTGGACCAGAGCGGCGGCAGCACGCCCAAGGCGCTCACAGAGTACGGCATCGCCGAGGATCGCTACAGTTCCGACGCCGAGATGTTCGACCTGGTTCATGCCATGCGGACCCGCGTGATGACCAGCCCGGCCTTCGACGGGTCACGCGTGATCGCGGCGATCCTGTTCGAGCAGACCATGGAACGGGACGTGGCTGGAGTCTCCACGGCGCGGTACCTGTGGAACGAGAAGAACGTGGTGCCGTTCCTGAAGGTCGACTTGGGGCTGGCCCCCGAGCAGGATGACGTCCAGCTCATGAAGCCCATCGATACGCTCGATGACCTGCTTGAGCGCGCGCAGCAGCACCAGATCTTCGGCACCAAGATGCGGTCAGTGATCAAAGACGCGAACGAGGCTGGTATCTCAGCGATCGTGGACCAGCAGTTCAGGTACGCGCGCCAGATCCTGGCCGCCGGTCTGGTGCCGATCATGGAGCCCGAGGTCAGCATCTCCAGCCCGCACAAGGAGCAGGCCGAGACGCTGCTGCGCGACGCTATCGCCAAGCACGTCGCGACGCTGCCCGACGACGCGACCGTCATGATCAAGGTCACCATCCCGACCCGGCCCGGGCTGTATGGCGAACTGTCCCGCGACCCGCACATCCTCCGGATCGTCGCTCTGTCGGGCGGTTACAGCCGCGACGAGGCCTGCGCTCTGCTCGCCCGGGACCCCACGCTCATCGCCAGCTTCTCGCGTGCCTTGCTCGAAGGGCTCACCGCGGAGCAGAGCGACGAGGAGTTCAACGCCCAGCTGAAGTCCTCGATCGAGCAGATTTACCGGGCGTCAGTCGACAAGCAAGGACGATAGACAGCCTCAAAGCAAGGGACCTCGCCCGGGACCGGCGGTCGTCCGGCAGCGTCCGGTACGCCCACTTTCTTAACCAGGCGCCGGTGCCAGGCGAGCAGCGCGCCCGGAGTCACGAGGCGGTCAGGCTCGGACGGGCAACCTGACGGCGCAGCACCGCGCCCTCGTGCCGGGAAGCACCAGGATCTCCGCGTCCTAATACTACAGCAGTAGTTCGTTACTATTTATCGGTAGTAGTGTCGGCGTGTGC
>CAXUJF010000007.1:34024-35460 GCA_964250865.1 uncultured Streptosporangiaceae bacterium | reverse complement strand
CTCCGGGTCAGCCGCCCAGGGCCCGGCGCTGCCGCCGCGGTACCGGCGGCTGGCCCGCCCTGCCTCGGAGGCCGTGCTGGCCGGGGCGGCGACCGGATTCCTGTACCTGGTCAGCCCGCATGCCCACCAGGTGTTCCTGCCGTGCCCGTTCCGGCTCCTCACCGGCCTGTACTGCCCGTTCTGCGGCGGCCTGCGGATGGTGCACGACCTGGCTCACGGTCAGGTCGTGGCCGCGCTGCACGACGACGCGCTAGCCCTGCCGCTGCTGGCGATCGCCGTCCTGGCCTGGCTGAACGTCGCCGTCGGCCGCGGGAGCGGCCGGGCAGTGGTGCGGGGGGGGCGGCCCGCCGGGGGCGGGGCCCGCGCGGTCACCGCGGGCGGGTGGTCCACGCTCGGCCTGGACGACCACGCCGGGATCACCACGAACGTCAACCCCATCGACATCTGGGGCTGCAACGGCACCAGCGCCCAGCAGTGGACTGTCGTCAAAACCAACAACACCCTGCACGTCCTGGGCAAGTGCCTGGACGTCAACGGCGGCCGCACAGCCGACGGCACCACCGTGGATCTCTACGACTGCAACGGCGGCTCCAACCAGACCTGGCAACCCCAGCCCGATGGCGCCCTGCTCAACCCCGCCTCCGGCAAATGCCTCGACGACCCCGGATCGAGCACCACCGCGGGCACCCAGCTCGACATCTGGGACTGCAACGGCGGCTCCAACCAGCGCTGGACGCTGCCCACCAGCACCGCGATCACCGCGGGCTTGTCGTCCTCGCTGTGCGTGGACAACGCTCACGGGAACACCGCTGACGGCAACCCCGTCGAGATCTGGGGCTGCAACACCGGCCTCAACCAGCAGTGGACCGTCGACGCGGCCACCAGCACTGTCGACCAGCTCGGCAAATGCCTCGACGTCGCCGCAGGAGGCACTGCCGACGGCACCCTCGTCCAGCTCTACACCTGCAACGGCACCGGTGCGCAGACTTGGAAACCACAGGCCAACGGCGCCCTGCTTAATCCCGCCTCCGGCAAATGCCTCGACGACCCGGGATTTAGCACCACCGCGGGCACCAAGCTCGATATCTGGGACTGCAACGGCGGCGCCAACCAGAACTGGACCCTGCCGCAGGCCGTCTAGGCGGGACCACCGGAAGTGATCCGGCCGGCGGTCCGGGATCCGCGTAGTGCGCAACCGGCCGCCCGCCCGATCCTGGCCTGCCTGTTGACCAGGCGTGCGCCCGTTCAACCACTCCGCTAGCGAGGGAAGGCCAAGACCAGCTATGAAAAAATCCGCCGCAGTTCCCGTGCTGGCGCTGATCACCGCGTTGGGCGCGGCCTGGGCCGTGTCGCCGGCGCCCGCCCCCCTAGCCCCCCCGCCCACCTACGGTAAGGTGCACGCCCCCCCCCCCGGCCCCGCGCACAGTGTAGGCCAG